>JBBTTT010000001.1:0-4136 GCA_038064095.1 Patescibacteria group bacterium
CTGTTTTCAAAGCGTATGTTTTTAAAGTTGAAACTTGCCGTTATGATTATCTGCCCAAATCGCTTCCGGCTGTTCCAATTGAAAGGCAGGCGCCGGCTGAACAAAATGATTATAAAGAAATCTGTAAAATTGATTATAACGACGCCAAAAGAGACATCGCCGAAGGCCTGGCGATGATGATTATCACCTCTCCCATCGCTTTCTTGCTTTTTAGAAAAATTAAGGAGGACTTGCCCCGTTAAGTTTTTTTTATTTAAAATGCTTGGGGCGGGAATCGAACCCGCGACACCACGCTTTTCAAGCGTGTGCTCTACCGACTGAGCTACCCAAGCAAAATATTATTGCCCCAGTAAATTTTGCAGTTTTTGCGTCAAATCCAAAGGCAGGCCGTTGCCGCTTATTTTCAATCCTTCTCCGATTTTTTGCGCTTCGCCAATGCCGGAATTGATCGCGCTTAAAGTATTTATTAAATCTTTAATCATCGGCTCTATATAATAGTATGTCCCCAAGGTTCCGCCGATTATTATTGCCCATTTTAGCATATAAAATATCTTGCCGTAAATTCTGTCCCGATTCATCTTTTTTAAGATGCGCAGAGATTCTTGAGAGGCCTCAAGATTTTTTCGCAGTAAATTTTTCAGTTCGTCGTCCACTCTCAGGCGTTTTTAATTTTTAATTTATGAGTTCGTTCTTTGTCAACTTTCGGCAGACGGATGGTCAGGAGGCCGTTTTTTATCGTCGCTTCCGCTTTTTCTTGGTCCACTTCTTCCGGCACCATAATGGATCTGGAAAATTTTCCCCAATAAAGCTCCCGATAATAACAATCTTTTTCCTCCACTCTGGTTTCTTTTTGGCGCGTTCCTTTAATCGTGACCATATCTTGAGTGACGGAAATGTCCAATTCTTCGGGTTTGACGCCGGCCACCATTGTTTGAATGATTATTTCACTCGGCGTTTGAAAGACATCCATAGCCAGTTCGGCTTCGTTTGGCTCCGCGAGCCAGTCTTTTTTTCCGGCTGTTTCTTTCGGCGGAGAAAGGCGTCCGTTTCGCGGGTCAGTTTTTTCTTCGGTTTCCGCGCCGGCGCTGCCGGTTAATCTTTCAAAAAATGATCGGCTGTTTTTTGGCATAAGAATTTTTACCCTGTTAAATTTCGTTAAGCGGACTATTTAACAGGGTGAATTTATTTAATAAATTATTTAATAATTTTTTTAACTTTTTCAAAAAAGAAAAGAAGCGCGATCGCGCCGATCCAGACAAAAGCAAAGACGTTTAAAATTCCGTTCTCTCCGCTTTTTATTATAAATAAATTAAACAAAGTATGCAACAAAATTGCCAACATCAGTCCGCCGAACACGTTGCGGGAGCGTTTTTCGGGATGGAAAAAAGAAAAAGCCACGCTCATTCCTACGATCGCGGAAGTGACGACATGGAGCAGGGTGGCTCCGATAAATCTCATTTCTCCCGTGATTAAGGCGAGTTCCGGCACGGTAAGAAAAGTTTTAAAAAGAAAAAAAATGTTTTCCAAAGCGGCGAATCCCAGAGCGGCGGTAACTAAATAAATGGGGGCGTCCACGGGTTCGTCAAAACTTGGCCGGCGAAGGGCCGCGATTTTTGCCGCGAAGTATTTAAGATATTCTTCAATGCTTGCCCAGATAATAAACAAAAGAAAACCGAAAGCGCCGAAATCCGCCAATTTCCATTTAATGAGAAAATAGTAAGCGATTTTTTCCAGAAAAAGCGCGGCGGGCACGACGATAATGCCGGCTAAGAAAGTGGCGGCCAAAACTCGCTGCGGCTCGGGGTGAGGATCTTCTTTCAACCAAAACCAAAGCCAAAGCGCCGCCGGCAAAAAGCCGATAAAAATCGCCGAGACGGAAGATGAAACGATTAAAAGGGCTTCTTGGGCCATTGTTCAATCATTAATAATTTTTTATTTTTAATCGGCAATTTTGACCAGATTTCTTCGGTGATAAACGGCATAAAAGGATGAAGAAGTTTAAGATTGGTTTTTAAAATTTCCAGCAAAAGATGCTGGGCAGCTTGGCGATCTTTTTTATTATTTTCCCGCAAGCGCGGTTTTATTGATTCAATAATTTTATCGGCAAAAATATGCCAGAAATAATGGTAGAGTTTCTCCGCCGCGGCGTAAAACTTAAAAGATTCTATCAATTTGGTTATTTCTTTTTTTAATTTGTTAATTTCTTTTAATCTTTTTTTGTCGGAAAGAGTTAGTTTCGGCTTTGCTTTCGGATTAAATCCGTCCAAATTCATTAAGACGAAACGGGAAGCCTGCCAGATTTTATTGGCAAAATTGCGATAGCCGCGGATTTTTTCTTCGTAAATTATCGGATCATTGCCCGGCGCGTTGCCAACCACTAAAGCCATTCTCAAAGCGTCGGCGCCGTAAATGTCAATTACGCCCAAAGGATCAATGACATTGCCTTTTGATTTGGACATTTTTTGCCGTTCTTTGTCGCGAATCAAGCCGTGGAGATAAACGCATTTGAACGGCGCTTTGCCGGTGGCGTAAAGGCCCAGCATAATCATTCGGGCGACCCAGAAAAAAATAATATCCCAGGCGGTTTCCATCACGTCGGTCGGATAAAACTCTTCAAAATCTTTGGTGGTGTAATCAAAAATATTTTTCTTTAACTTTGAACTTGAGCGGTTTTGCGCGAGCAAAACCGCGAATGGCCATTGCCCCGAAGAAAACCAGGTGTCAAAAACGTCGGTTGTGTTTTCATCGGGAATCTTAATACCCCAGACAATCTGGCGGGAAATATTCCAATCTTTAATATTTTTCATCCAATGGAAAAATATTTTTTCAAATCTTTTCGGAATGAATTTTATTTTGCCGGACTTGACCGCTTTCACGGCTGCGTCTCTTAAAGATTCTCCGCCGGAATGGGGTTTTTCCGTCATTTTAACAAACCACTGATTGTCCAAAATCAGAGGTTCAATTATTGTGCCGCATTTATAACAGGTCGCCACATTGTGCTTATAATGATGGTCAGTTTTGGAATAATTCAAAAGCCCTTTTTTAATCATATCTTCTTCAATTTTTTTGCGCGCTTCCATTATTTTCAATCCTTGATAAGGGCCGGCCAACTCATTCATTTTCCCAAAGCGGTCTATGACTTGTTTCGGCTCCGGCATTTCGTCTTTGTGCCTTTGCCAGATTTCAAAGTCAGCCGGATCATGCGCCGGCGTCACTTTAATCGCTCCGGTTCCAAAATTTATGTCAACCGTCTCATCGGCGATTACTTTAATTTTTGATTTCCCCAAAACCGTTTCAATCTCTATTTCTTCGCCGACGTATTTCCGATAACGTTTATCTTTTGGGTTTATTGCCACGGCCGTATCGCCGAATTTTGTTTCCAAACGCACTGTCGCCAATTCCAACGGCCCGTATTTAATGTAATAGAGCGGGTCTTTTCTTTCTTGATATTTTATTTCCACTTCCGAAAGCGAAGTCTGGTGCTTGACGCACCAATTCACGATCCGCTTGCCTTTGTAAAGCAAACCGTCATTTTTTAATTTTTCAAAAGTTTGGTAGACAATTTCAACAATATCTTTATCCAGCGTGAATTTTTCTCTTGACCAATCGCAGGAAGCGCCGAGCTTGCGCAACTGATTTTCCATCGTCTTTTTGTTGGCTTGCGTGAAATCCCACATTTCCTGCCGCAGTTGGTCAGCCGGAATTTGAAAACGGCTGCGGCCTTCTTTTTCCAGCTTTTTATCGTAGACTACCTGAGTTTCAAATCCCGCGTGATCCGCGCCGGGCAGCCACAAAGTCTTATCGCCTTTCATCCGATGATAACGAATCATAATATCCTGAAGCGCGACGAAAATCGCGTGTCCGATATGAAGCGATCCGTTGGCGTTCGGAGGCGGCATTATAATGGAAAAGGTTTTTTGCTTTTTAGTTTGCGGCTTTTTGGGCAAATTATCGGGATTAAAAAATCCCGATTTTTCCCAAATTGCGTAAATTTTGTCCTCTGTTTCCTTGGGATTGTAGGGTTTGTCTAAATTATTTAAATTGTTTTTCATTATTTATTGTTATTATATTATTTATTAAATCATTATTTTTGTTATTTTTACAGGGTTGTTCGTTAGAAATTAGAAATTCAAATA
>JBBTTT010000002.1:0-1020 GCA_038064095.1 Patescibacteria group bacterium
ATGGCTTTCATCCACATAGCCCAGCCGGTGCAGAAGGCGCGCCGCGAAAATTTTTCGGGCAGCGCCTATATCGCGCCCGTTTTCCAAAAATCGCAAAAGTAAAAACCAAACCGCTTCGTCTTTTTCGCTCCCTTGGATTATTCTGTCCAAAAAAGCGAAAACGGGAAAAATTAAAGAACGGCCAAAAACAGAATAATTCTTTAATTCAAGCTCTTGGGCGTCAATTAAGCGCAATTTATCCGCGCCTTGAACAAACATCAGCCGCAGATAAGCGCCGGTGTTCAAATGCCCTTTAAGTTTTGACCGTAAAAGACGAACGCTTTTGGCTAAAATTTTTATTTTCCCGAAATCCCGGCTGTAAACGGTTAAAAGTTTATCCGCTTCTCCGATTTCAATTTGCCCTAAAATTATACCCTCGGTTTTGTAAACAATAGCCATTTTATAATTATAACAATGCTCTTCCAATTTCGCCAGCACGCGTGCTTTTTTATATAATTTTGTCAAACAAAATTTTTGGCATAATTTATTTTTTAATTTTAATTTTAAATTCCATTCCGTCAATTTTAATTTCCTCTCCGTCATTTTTGGCAAATTTAATCGCGCCGGCGTTTACGCCCCGCTTAATCTCACTGCTGAAATTTTTGACGAAATCCTCGCCGGTTTCTATGATAAGTTCAATTTTTTGCCGCGGCGCCAAGCCCGCCTTTTTACGCAAATCCTGAATGGCGCGGATAAATCCGCGAAGCTGTCCTTCGGCTTTTAATTCCGGAGTGATTTTTGTATCCAATTCAACCTTATTTTCAATTTTAGCATCAAATATTATTCCTCTTACATTTATCTCGTCACTAATTAAACTTAATAATTCCTTGTTATTTTTGATTTTTGATTTTTGATTTTTGATTTTAAGCGAAGCGAGCGGCTGCCTAACCTTAATTCCCGCTTTTGCCCGCGCCTCAAGCCCAAGCGAACAAATTTTCCTTACTTCCGTCATTATTTTAAGCAATTTTTTATCAATCGCCT
>JBBTTT010000003.1:0-1160 GCA_038064095.1 Patescibacteria group bacterium
ACTTCGCCGATTTTATAAGAAACTCCCGTATAGAAAAGAACGCGCTCGGACATCGTGGTTTTTCCGGCGTCAATGTGGGCGATAATGCCGATATTTCTAATTTTTTCCAAAGGAAAATCTGCCATATTTTTAAGATTGACTCGCCGCAGGCGAAGAACTCACCAAGTAAAATGCGCGAAAGCCCGATTAGCTTCGGCCATTTTGTGAGTGTCATCTTTCTTTTTAACGGCCGCGCCTTCGTTTTTAAAAGCCAAAACCAATTCTTTGGCGAGTTTTTTTGAGACCGGCGCTCCCTTACCGGAACGAGCGGCGTTTAAAATCCAGCGAATCGCCAAAGCCGTCGCCCTTTCTCTTCTTACTTCTCTCGGCACCTGATAATTGGCGCCGCCGATTCGGCGCGACCTTACTTCCAGCGAAGGAGAAACATTTTTAACCGCTCCTTCAAAAATCGCCAGAGGTTCTTCGGTTTTGGCGATTTTTTTAACTTCTTCCAAAGCGCCGTAAAACGCCTCGCGCGCCACCGACTTTTTTCCGTCCCACATCATGTTATTTATGAATTTTGCCGCCAATTCCGAATTATAAACCGGATCAGGTTCTATCTTAAGTTTTTTCTTTGTTTTTCTGCGCATAATAAACTTTATAACTTTATAACTGAATTTGATGAACTAATTTATTTCTTCGATTGCTTCGCGCCGTATTTTGAACGGCCCTGCTTTCTGCCCTCCACCCCAACCGTGTCTAAAACGCCGCGCACGATATGATACCTTACGCCCGGAAGGTCTTTAACTCTTCCGCCTCTTAACACCACGATGGAATGTTCCTGCAAATTATGGCCTTCCCCGGGAATATAAGCGGTCACCTCCATTCCGTTCGTCAAACGGACGCGCGCCACTTTGCGCAAAGCCGAATTCGGCTTTTTCGGAGTGACGGTCTTGACCTGCGTGCACACGCCCCGCTTGAACGGCGAAGCGTAAAAAGTCGGCTTGTTTTTTTTTAGATTAAAACCGCGCTGGAGCGCCACCGCTTTTGATTTTCTCTTGATTGGTTTTCTGCCCCGACGGGCAAGCTGATTAACCGTTGGCATAAAATTATAAAAATAAAATTTAGAATGTTGAAATTTACAAATCAAATGCTAACAAGAATAAAAATAAAGGTCAAAT
>JBBTTT010000004.1:0-4952 GCA_038064095.1 Patescibacteria group bacterium
AATATCTTTATAAAAAAAGCCCACGAGCGTGGGCAATAGCATTTTTAGCTTTATTTTATTTTTTTTAATTCTGCCTCAAAGTACGCGGCTTCTTTTTCTTTTCCGCACTTCGGGCATTTGTACGTAACTTTATACAAAAAAACATGCCTATCGGGCAGTCCGCCGAACCGTTTGTTCCAATAATCTTCGTCAGGCAGCAGCGGCCCGAAAATTTTATTAATTCTTCCTTTGGGTTTATACTCTTTGAATTTACGCTCTTCGCTTGCCGAGAGGCACACTCGCGGCTCCATTGAGATTACCCGATCGCCAACCTTGAATTTTTTTTGCTCAATGGGTTTGCTCTCGCATTCTTTGGCAACGGATTTATTTTGGTAATCCGTTCCGCATACTGAACATCGCCAAAGAGTTGTTTTTTTTACAATCTTTTTCATTTTTTCACCTCCTCCGCGCGGCATTTAAAGATCATTGTTTTCTGTTAAAAACCCTAACGCATCATGGATTTATAGTCAATGTTTTGTTATGGAAAAAAATATTGACTTTTTTGTTGCTGAATAGGCGATTTTGTTTTATCATAAATTTAAAGCATTCTTTGACAATTAAACTTTAATGAGCAGACGGAAAAGAATATGGAGGAAATATGATTGATAAAATAATCGGAGACGGCATTTTAGAGATTCCCGCTTTATCTTTGGATAACAACATTTTTTTGCCCGGCAACGAATATAAAATAAAGCTTGATAAATCGTCAGAAGCGTCCGAAGAAAATTTTTTGAAATTAAAAACCATTCTGAATGAGCGGTATCAGAAACAAATGGAAATAGCGATTGTCTATCTGAAACAGGAAAAATCTTCGGTTTACGCGCGGGAATGGGGCGTTTTAGCCAGAATAATCGGGCTGTCTTCGTTAAAAATTGACGCCCTGCCTTTTGTTTTACGGGTGCGAATTATGGGGCGCTGCCGGATTTTGCGTTTTTTCCGAAATAAAGAGCAAGGCGATTGTTTTTTCGCGCATGTAAAAATTTCGCCCGTTCTGGCCATTAGCGAAGCGGAATGGCGGAGTGATGGAATTCAGAAATTAAAAAATGACATTGCCGAAGATTTTTATGAATTTTCCGCTATTTGCGCGGAGATTTCCATAATTTTTTCCGAGAGCGATGAAGACTTAGAGCAGAAGTTTGTTTTTTTATCTTTATTTTCCCAAAAAATCGCGATAAGCATAGAACTTTGTTTTTCTTTTGAAGAATTCATCGGCTCCATAAGCGAATGGTTGGGATGTTATTATTCGGGACTGGAAGCGTTTTTAGATTTAAAATTTCATTTTTTGAGTTTAGACAGCGAGCGGCAGCAAATGCAGGCGGCAAAAAATATGATAAATAATTTTGTCGGAGCGGCGGAAAATAAACTGTCTGAATTAAAAGAAGATTTCCCGTTCTTTAAAGGAAATTTGTTGTCAGAAAATGATTTTTTTACGGAAAACGGCCAATCTTTGGAGAAATCCGAAAAAGAAATTACCGCCGTTCAGAAAAAATTATTGGAGCGTTTGGAAGAAGCGTTAAAAAAATTAAACGCCTTGAAAAAAAACTTGGGAGGTGGAAAAGATGATGACATCCGATAAGGCGCAAGTTTTGGATTTTTCTCCGGGCAGAGCGGAAAAAAATATTATTTCATATCTCAGCCGATTCGTGGTCGGCCAAGAAAGAGCTAAAAAAAGAATAGCGGATATTCTTTTACGCCGGGAAACCGGCTTGCGCGATCCGCGCCGGCCTTTGGGGGTGATTTTTCTTCTGGGTCCGACCGGCGTGGGAAAGACGGAATTGATCAAAGCGATGGCTGATTTTTTGTTCGGCGGTTTGAACGCTTATACCCATATTAGTTGCCCTAATTTTCAGCATGGGCATGAAATTTCTCAATTGACCGGTTCGTCGGCTGGCTATGTTGATTCTAATAAAGAACCGCTTTTATCGCAAAACAATATTGATAAGCATGATTTTTATCGTCAGATGAAAGAGATTGAAAATATTGAAAAACAAATAAAAGATTATGAAAAATCAATAAATCCCGCCAGTTTATCGCAAAAAGAACAAATCATAAAAGAACTTAAATCTTTGATAAAGAAAGCAGAGGCGTTAAAAAACAACGTTGAGAAAAATAGATTTTTTTCACTGGTGCTTTTTGATGAATTTGAAAAAGCCCATCCCAAGCTCCAGGAAGTGCTCTTGGAAATTTTAAGCGACGGCGCATTTTCTTTGATGTCCCCTTCAATGAAGGGTAAAAGAGTTGATTTTTCCAACGCGATTATCGCTTTGACCGGAAATGTCGCCAGCAAGGAAATTAAAGAAGCAGTCAGCAATTCTAAAATGGGTTTTCACTCCAATTTGGAATCAAAGGAAAATCTTTCTGAAAAAATCTGGAAAATGGTTTTAGCTAGATTAGAGAGAACCGTTCCACCGGAAATTTTGGGCCGGATCGGCAAGGAAAATGTCGTGGTTTGCAATTTTCTCAGCCAAGACGAAGCGGCCGAAGTTTTAGAACTTCAAATAAAAAGACTGGAAGAGCGCATTAAAAAGAGCGTGAAATCGTTTCAACTTTTTATTCATGAAGACGCAAAACAATTTTTGTTGGATGAAGCTCAAGACAGAATAAATATTTCTTTTGGCGCCCGCGCTCTTTTGAATGTTTTTAAGAAACGAATTGAAAATCCTTTAAGCAGATTACTCTCCAAAGAAGAAGACGAGAGCGGCATTGTCAAGGGAGACGTCATAGAGATTTGGCTGAAAGACAGCGAAGAAAACGAAGGCGAGAAAGAATTGGAATTCACGCGCCGAACAGCAAAAAAATAAATTAAAAAGCAATTCACTAATTAGTGAATTGCTTTTTTTCTTTTTCACGGCTATAATGAAACATTAAATTATAAAATAAAATATAATCTTTATGGCCGGGCAAAGAGAAAAAAACCAGAATTTCATCAGCATCAAGGGCGCGCGCGTTCATAATCTGAAAAATATTTCTCTGAATATCCCGAAAAATAAATTAACGGTTATTACCGGACTTTCCGGATCGGGGAAATCTTCTTTGGCTTTTGATACGATTTACGCCGAGGCCGAACGCCGCTTGCTGGATTCTTTTTCCGGTTATGCCCGCCAATTTTTAAACGTTAAAAACAAACCCGAGGTGGAAAGGATTTCCGGTTTGTCTCCGGCCATCGCCATTGACCAAAAAAATCCGGCGAAAAATTCCCGTTCTACGGTCGGCACGATTACCGAAATTTACGATTATTTGCGGGCGCTTTTTGTCCGGCTGGGGAAGCCGCATTGTCCCGCATGCGGAAAACTTTTGAAAAAACAAACAGCCGAAGAAATGCTGCGGGTGATTGCCAAAGAGCGGCGCCAAAATTCGGGGCGTCCGCTTTTTATTTTTGCTCCTTTGGCGCGCGCCAAGAAAGGAGAACATAAAAAAACGCTGGAAAGAATAAGGAAACAGGGATTTTTAAGGGTGCGGCTTGACGGCGGCATAATGAGAACCGAAGAGGCGCTTGATTTAGATTTGGACTGCAAGAAAAAACATACTCTTGAAGCGGTGGTTGACCGTTTGATTCTGGACAAAGATACGGAAAAAACGCGTTTAATTGAATCTCTTGAAACCGCGCTTGCTTTGGGCAAAGAAACGGCGATCGCTTCTTTTCCGCCGGAGGCGGATCAGCCTCTGGTTGATAAAAACGCGAAAGAAATAATTTTTAGCCGGAATTTTGCCTGCGTTGATTGCGGTTTTTCTCTGCCGGGTTTGGAACCGCGTCTTTTTTCTTTCAATAATCCGCAGGGAGCCTGCCAAAAATGCGGCGGTTTGGGAGTTTGTCCGGAAGTTGATCCGGAATTGGTCATCCCCAACAAGGATTTGACATTAGCGGAAGGAGCGATCCATCCTTGGGCGCGTTTTTCTTCGGCAACGGAGAAAGAATCCTGGCGGGAATCGGCACTGAAAAATTTGGCCGGAAAACATAAATTCAGTTTAGACGCGCCGGTTAAAAATTTATCAAAAAAAGCCGTTGAAGCGGTGCTTTTCGGCGACAAAACCGGAAATTTTGAAGGCGTGGCGGCTGATTTAAAAAAACGATGGAGCGAGACCGATTCGGAAAAAACGCGCTCGGAATTAGAGCGTTATATGAGAGAAACTCTTTGCTCGGCTTGCGGAGGAAAGAGATTAAAACCGGAGGCGCGGTCAATATTTTTGATTTTGAACAATAAAGAAAAATACGGCATTGCCGATATTTCTCAAATGCCAATCAGTCGGGCGTTCGCGTTTTTCAGCCGGCTTTCCGGCGATCTTCCCGAAAATCAAGCTGTTTTGGCGGCTCCTTTGATTACTGAAATAATAAAGCGTTTGCGATCTTTAATGGAAGTGGGGTTGGATTATCTTTCCCTGGAAAGATCATCGGTTGATTTGGCCGGCGGCGAAGCCCAGCGCCTTAAATTGGCGACGCAAATCAGTTCGGATTTGACGGGCGTAATTTACGTTTTAGACGAGCCGTCAATCGGACTTCATCCGAGAGATCATCAACGCCTTTTAGCGGCGCTTAAGAATTTAAGGGACGCCGGCAATACGGTTTTGGTGGTGGAGCACGATTTGGAAACGATTAAATCGGCCGATTGGATCATAGATCTTGGGCCTGGCGCGGGCCGCGGCGGCGGCGAGATAATTTTTGAAGGGACGCCGAACGATTTGAAGCGGGCTAAAACTCTTACCGCCGACTATTTCACCGGCAGAAAAAAAGTGGAAATCGTTGACCATAAATTTTTAAAATCCGGTTCAAAAATTTCAAAACTTGCGATTAAAGGCGCGCGGGAACACAATTTGAAAGATATAGACGTGGAAATTCCTTTGGGACGGTTGGTTTGCGTATCCGGCGTTTCCGGTTCGGGAAAAAGCACTTTAGTCGGCGATATCTTGGCTCCGGC
>JBBTTT010000005.1:0-2741 GCA_038064095.1 Patescibacteria group bacterium
TTAATTCCGGATTGATGTTATATAAAATCAGATACGAACCGAGCGCTAAAATTAGGCCGACAATCGCCCAATAAATCCGATCTTTGGCGTCTTCAATGACGCTGGTGTTGCCGGCCGCGCCGATATACTGCAAGCCGCCGATGACGATCATAATCACCGCTAAAACCGCGGCTATGGTAATGGCGTATTTAAAAAGAGCGGAAAGGTAATCGGTAAATCCTCCAGATTCTAAATTTACTTTTTCTAGTTCCGGTAGCGGCGCCATAAGTTTGTATTCTTCGCCGGAAACGAAAATCAGCGGAATAAAAATCAGCGTGAACAGAACCGATATTAAAAATATTTTTAGTTTTTCGTTGTTATTTTGCATTTTGCGTTTTTAACGTTCTCCGAAAATTATATTCAGCGCGGTTTCGGCGAATTGCAAAAATTTATCAGGATGTTTGATCGCGACTTCAATTTTTGTTTTGCCTTGGCCTTCCGGCGCCAAAAGATTCAAAACATTCGGTTTTTCGCCGGGGGTCAGCGGTTTATTGTTCATTTTCCATTCATAGGAAAGGTTGGCGATATTTTCCCGCGAAAAATAAAACGGTTCGGCGCGCAGAGACAGGTCGCCGGCGCGGAGGCTGATTTCTTCGGAAAGCGCGCGGCGGTAAATCGGCCCTTCCAAAGGATGCTCTTCGTAGAGCAGGATTTCCGGCGGCGTGTCTTCGCCGGAAATGGTGAATCCTTTTTCAAAACCGATTGTTTCCAAACGGTCGGAAACTTTCAGGACAATCGTGTGATCTTTATTATTCTCAAGAGAAAAAACAAAAGAATCTTTTCCCGCTCCCGAGTCGCTGATTTTTCTTTTAAAATCAAGCGACCATTCGTAAATTAGACTTTCCGGCGGCAGTTTTCCGCCGTCTTGAAAAAGATAAGGGATGGCGGAAATTTTAACGGTTGAACCGGCGCTCGGCAGAGCTTTGCCTTTATAACCGGCCGGCGCGGAAGTCATCGCTTCCCAGAGAAAATCAACATCGCTGCCGTTGAGAAGAAAAGACTGGCTGGATTGGATATTGTCGGCCGTGGTCACGTAAACGGTGATTTTTGTCGTTTTACCTAAGCTTGGGCTGGTTAGTTCAATGGTTTTTTCGCTTAAGCCAGCGGCAATAATTTTTCCGTCAACCTCCCAAAAAATCGTCGCCCGATTAACGTCAAACTGATAACTTTTCAGTTTGGCCGTGACCGGAGAATTCGGCGCCGGATTGGCGGGCTGGAAATTAAGAAAAAAATCGCCGCCGATCGCCACATTCGCCCCGCTTTTGGCGGGAAGCCAGAAGAGGCCGAATAATATGACAGCGTATAGCGTATAGCGTATAGCGTTTTTAGACATTTTTATTATTATAACAAAAATAAATCGTTTAACTAAGCGCTATCCTGTACAAGGTTACGGCGATATTAACCGGTAAAATACTTAAAAAAGAATCAAAAATACTGCCGCCTAAAATCGGCAGAAAAATTTTCTGCAATTCCGATTCGCCGGATTTTCTTTTTGAGCCGAAATAAAAAAATAAAATTCCAGCGAAACAAAAATTAAAAAAAACGCTGGCCAAAGGAATGAGCGCCAAAAGGTCAAAAAGCGCGGCGATTCCCAAAATCAGCCAGTGCTCGGAAACTTTCTTGCCGAAAGACAGCATTTCTTTGGCTTGGGCAACGGGATTTTTCAGTGTAGCCGCTTTATCCGCCAGCCTTGCTTGCTGTAATTCCATTAGTCTTTGATTTTCTTCGTCCATAAAATTATTGCGCTTGCTGATATTCTTCCTTTGCTTTTTTAATCGCCAGCATCTGGCTCGGGTCCGAAGTGATGATTTGGTCCTCAGTGTAAGAAGCCAGAACTTTTATCGCCACATGCTTTAAGCCGGCGAAAAAGACGCCCTCGCCCACGTCCGCTTCCAAAAGAAGATATTTTTCTTCTTCCGTCAGGTTAAATATTTCCTGCAGGCTGTCAATCGCCGCCGGAGACTGGCGCAAAAGAAGCTGCAGCGAGGAATTGGTGATAATGGCTTTGCCGTAAGGAGAATTTAAAAAATCTCCCACGTCTTGAGTGATGGTGCAGACTCCCAGATAGTATTTTCTTGCCCGTTTAGCCAAGCCGAAAAGAAAAGAGGCGCCGTCCTCGGTTTTCATCATCCACCAGGCTTCGTCAATGATTAAAAGCCGTTTTTTCAAAGAAAGCCGCACCGCGTTCCAGATGTAATGGGTGATCAGATACATTGCCACGGGCTTCAGCTCGTCTTCCATATCGCGGACGGAAAAAACAATTAAGTTTTTGTTGATGTCAACATTGGTGGGCTGGTTCAAAAATCCCGCCCAACTGCCGGTGGTGTATTTTTTCAGGCGCTGGGCTAATTCTTCCCCGCCCTCGGTTGAAGCCAGAATCATTTCCAGATCGGAAAGAATAGGCGGCGTGGCTTTGCTAAAATCCGCCCCTAAAGTAATATCGTGGGCGGCGTATGTTTCCGTGATGGCCTGATCCAAAATGGAATCTTCTTTGGACGTTAATCCTCCGAGCATCAGGCGGAAAAGGCCGATCAGATTGATGACGTGAGAGCGCAGAACATCGGAAGGCGATTCGTCTTCCCGCGGAATGGGAAGGTCAAAAGGATTGATATGGCTTTTGGAAGTCAGGGAAATATTTATAAAACGCCCGTCCACGGTTTCCGCCAGATATTCGTATTCTCTTTCCGGGTCAATAATCATCA
>JBBTTT010000006.1:0-12820 GCA_038064095.1 Patescibacteria group bacterium
TCGCGCGGACCGATAATTTTTTCGCGCCGCATAATTTCAAGCATATAATCTAAATCTATTTCCTTGGCCAATTCCTTAAGCTGGCCGGCCGAAAGCTTGTACGGCTCTTTGCTCTTGCAAAGCGTTCTGACCAAGCGCTGGGCGATAATCACGTTCACGGTGGAAACGATCAAAAACGGCTCGGCTTTCATATCAATCAGCCGCGGCAAAGCGCCGGCCGCCGAATTGGTATGAAGGGTAGAAAGCACCAAATGGCCGGTCAGAGAGGCGTTAATGGCCAGACCAGCGGTCTCGTTATCTCTGATTTCCCCCACCATCACAATATCCGGATCCTGCCGCAAAAGAGAACGCAAGCCATTGGCGAAAGTATAGCCGATGTCGGGCCTGACTTGAGATTGATTGACGCGCGGCATCCGATATTCAATCGGATCTTCAATGGTGGAAATATTGACTTCCGGAGAATTTAAAATATCCAAAATTGTGTAAAGAGTGGTGGTTTTTCCCGAACCGGTCGGCCCGGTGGCTAAAATCATTCCAACCGGCCTTTTAATAGCCCGATGAATCCGCTCCAATCCTTCGCCGGAAAAACCCAACTTTTCCAAAGTAAATCCTTTGGAATCTTCGGGTAAAAGCCGCATCACTACTTTCTCGCCGTCATATACCGGCAGGATTGAAACCCGAAAAGAAACTTTGTATTCCGGAGATTCGGCTTTAAACCGCCCGTCTTGGGGCAAACGGTGTTCATCCAGTTTAAGGTTTGCCAAAATCTTTACCCGCGTTATCAAACTGGGCGCCAAAGCTTTGGGTAAAACCATCGCGTTGTGAAGAATGCCGTCAAGACGATACCTGACAATAACTTCTTTTTCGGCCGGTTCAATGTGAATATCCGAAGCGCGCTGGATAATGGCGTGTTTTAAAAGCGTATCCACAATCCGAATCACCGGTAAATCCTCGCCTAATTTTTTAAGCTCTTCGCCATTCGCTTCCGCCCTTTCTTCCGCCGGCTTCAGCATCTCTTCGGCGTCTTGATTAATCAGTTCTCCGAATTCCGCTTTCAAACTTTTCTGATACTGAATAAGCGCCTCCTTCATTGATTTTTTATCGGTCAGCCGAGGAAAAATTTTCAAATCGGTTTTTTTCTTAATGAATTGGATGGTTTCCAGATTTTCCGGGTCAAGCATCGCCACCTCCAAAGAATCGCCTTTCTTTTTAAAAGCGATTATATTGTTGGCGCGGGCAATTGACTCCGGAATAAAACGAAGAATTTCCGGATCAAGAATTTGGCCCTGAAGCGAAACAAACGGGATGCCTAAAATATAAGCTTCAAGCCTCGTTAAATCTTCGCCGCCGATTTTCCCCTGTTCAAGGAGTATTTCGCCGATGTATTTATTTTCTTTTTCGGCTCTTTCTTGCGCGCGTTCCACGTCCGGCGCCGCCACCAAATTTGAATCAAGCAAAAAAGCCTTGAGCTGTTTGTTATTTATTCTCATCGTCCGGAATGCAATCTTTAATTATTTTTTCTATGCGGCTGGTAATTTCATCTAATCCGTAATCCGCCTTGATTAAATAAGCCTTGGCTCCCAAAGAAGTCGCTTTCTCAATATCTTCTCCCGACTCCAGATTAGTCAAAACAATCACCGGAATCGCGGCCAAATCTTTGTCTTCTTTAAAATCTTTTAACAGCTCAAAACCGCTTTTCTTGGGCAAGATCAAATCAAGCAGAATTAAATCCGGTTTTTCTTCCCGGGCGCGCTTTAAGCCTTCCTGGCCGTCAAAAGCCTGGACTATCCGATAACGGCGGTTTTTTTCCAAAGCGTTTTTAAAAATTTCCTGGAAGCCGGGTTCGTCTTCCACAAATAATATTTTGTAAATTTTTTCTTTGTTCATAAAATTTTACATTAGTTAATAATTTTTAAATGGTAAACCAAAAAGTGGAACCTTTGTTTTCTCGACTTTTAAAGTTAATTTCCCCGCCGGATTTCTCTATAATCTGGCGCGCGATGTAAAGCCCCAAACCGATGCCTTCTATCTGGTGCCAAAAGGCGTTGCGGGCGCGGAAAAATTTTTGGAAAATTTTTTCGGCGTCTTTTTTTAAAATGCCCACGCCCTGATCGCTGACCGACCAGCGCGTTTTTTTCCCGTCTTTTTCAATCTCAACGCGCACCGTTTGCTTTTGCCGGCCGTATTTCAAAGCGTTGTCTATTAAATGTTCTATCACCATTTGAATTTTCTTTTTATCCGCGAAAACCGGCGGCAAATTTTCCTGGACGGAAATCTCAATTTTAACTCCGTTTTTTTGAGCTTGTTTTTCGTAATTTTTTGCCACGATTCCCGTCAAATCAACCAATGAAAAAAATTCGGGGTTTAACTTGAAAGCTTTTTCTTCAACGCGATGAACCGCCAGCATATCACTGACCACCTCATTCATTCTTTTGCTGTCATTCCCTATTATCTCCAGCGCTTCCTGCCGCTGTTTTTCGGAAAGATTAAAATAATCTCTTTTAAGCAGATCAAACTGCCAACGGAGGGAAGTTAAAGGATTTCTAAGCTCATGGGAAACAATGCTGATAAATTCGGATTTGGCCAGCGAATCTTCGGCGACTCTTTCAAAAGAAGACACGACCGCATGGCCGATGGCGAATAAAATCGCGGTCACGCCCATTACAACCAGAGCGGAAATCTCCGGCTCGGCGTAACGCCGAACCGCGATATTGGTGCCGATAATTGATATGACGATTACAACGCCCATTATCACGAAAAGAAATTGCGGACAGCCCCAAAGGCCAACCCGGTACTGATCGCATTGTTTTTTAAGATTTAAAAGGTTAAAAATTTTTCTAAAATTTGGCGTATACAGCATATAAAAAAATAATAGCACTTTCCGTATTTTTCCCAAAGAGCATGTTGTGAAAAAGATTGCGTATTTTTGCCGTTCTTGCTATGCTGAAAATAATCCGTTCCGATGAAGAATGGATTTTTTTAATCATTAAATTCTATATGTTAGACCTTAAGACATTACAATCCGCCTTGGAACAATTGGAAGCCGAGCGAGGCATTTCCAAGGAACAAATTATTGAAACCATTGAAATGGCTTTAGCCGCGGCTTACAAAAAAGAATACGGCCAGCGCGGCCAGATTATCCGGGCGGAATTTGACGTTAATACCGGAAAGGTAAAATTTCATCAGGTAAAAATCGTTGTTGATGAATCCATGCTTAAGCCGGAAACCGAAGAGGAAGTTCCGGCGCTTGCTGAAAGCGAAACTGGGCGAATTACCTCCGATAAAATCAAAGGCGAACAGCCTGACGAAGAAATTACCGAAGAAGAAATGCGGAAAATACGTTTCAATCCTGAACGGCATATTATGCTTAAGGAAGCTAAAAAAATAAAAAAAGGCGTGAAAACGGAAGAAGAACTGATTTTTCCTTTGGAAACCAAAGAAGATTTCGGACGAATTGCCGCTCAAACCGCCAAACAAGTAATCATCCAGCGCATCCGCGAAGCGGAGCGAAATTCCGTTTTCAAAGAATTTAAAGAAAAAGAAGGAGAAGTAATCAGCGGCATTGTCCAGCGCGTTGAAGGCCAAAATGTTTTTCTGGATTTAGGGAGGGCCACCGGACTTTTGCCGGCCGAGGAGCAAGTCAGAGGCGAACGTTACCGCCTCGGCGAGCGAATAAAAGCACTTTTGTTTTTGGTAGACCAAAGCGCGAAAGGCCCTTCTTTTTATCTTTCCCGCACCCATCCGCGGCTCATCGCCAAACTTTTTGAAATGGAAGTGCCGGAAATAGCCAGCGGCGCGGTGGAAATAAAAGGCATTGTCCGCGAAGCCGGCTCCCGCTCTAAAATAGCGGTAATCTCCAATGAAGAAGGAGTGGATCCGGTCGGATCATGCGTGGGCCAAAAAGGAGTAAGAGTAAACACCGTTACCGCCGAATTAGGCGGAGAAAAAATTGACATTACCGAGTGGTCCAAAAACCCAGAAATTTTTATCGCCAACGCCCTTTCGCCGGCTAAAGTTTTGAGCGTTGACGCGAACGAAAAGAAAAAAGAGGCCCGGGTAATCGTGGCTGAAAACCAACTCTCTCTGGCGATCGGCAAAGGCGGACAAAACGTGCGCTTGGCCGCCCGGCTGACCGGCTGGAAAATTGACATTCAATCGCAAGCCGGCGAATCCGTCGCCCAAGCCACGGAAGACGGAGAAATTTCCGGAAAAGAAATTGAATAATTTAATTTTTGTATTTTAACGGCAAATTTATCATATTATCAATTTATTGGGAATAAAATCTAATATGCTGGAATATTTTCCCATTTTAATTTCGTTTATTTCTTTATTTTTCGTCTGGCGGCTGGTTTTATGGATAAAAAAACAACCCACCGGCTCCGCCAAAATGCAGGCGATCGCCGCTTCCATCAAAGAAGGCTCCAATGCTTTTTTAAAAAGGCAATATCGGACAATCGGTTTTATCAGCCTGTTTCTGGCCGCGGCCCTTTTTATAGTTTATTCATACTCGGGTGATTTTGAACTCGGCTGGCAGACCGCGGTTTCTTTCGTTCTCGGAGCGTTCTCATCGGCCATTGCCGGAATCATTGGAATGATTATATCCACCACCGCCAATCTCCGTTCAGCCGCGGCGTCAAAAAACGGGGTTAACGCCGCTTTGCAAGTGGCGTTTCGGGGAGGAGCAATCAGCGGCATTATTGTCGTGGCGCTCTCGCTTTTCGGTATTTCCGGACTTTTTCTTTTTTATCAATATCTGGGATATGAAGCGGTTAAAATACCTTCAATAATAGTCGGCTACGGATTTGGAGCGTCTTTGGTCGCTCTTTTTGCCCAGCTTGGCGGCGGAATTTTTACTAAAGCGGCCGATGTCGGCGCTGATTTAGTCGGCAAAATTGAGGCCGGAATTCCCAAAGACGACCCCCGCAATCCCGCGGTAATCGCCGATCTTGTCGGCGATAATGTCGGCGATTGCGCCGGCCGGGGAGCTGATCTTTTTGAATCAACCGCCGCCGAAAATATCGGCGCGATGATTTTAGGCGCGGCCCTTTATCCTTATTTCGGAATCAACGGGGTGATACTCCCTTTAATTTTGCGGGCGCTGGGACTGATAGCGGCGATTGCCGGAATTTTTGCCGTAAAAGCAAAAGAAAACGAGAATCCGATGGCCGCGCTTAACCGCGGCTACTACCTGACGCTTGGCCTCGTTATTGTCGCTTTCTTTTTCAGCGTTAAATATCTTTTGGGAAATATGTGGTTTTTCGGCGCCGGCTTTGTCGGAATTTTAACCAGTCTGGCTTTTGTTTATATCGCCCAGTACTACACCGAATCAAGATTCCGACCGGTGCGTTCAATCGCTCAAGCGTCTGAAACCGGGCCGGCCACGAACATAATCGCCGGATTCGCGGTCGGACTTGAATCCACCGGCCTTACGGTTTTAACCATCAGCGCCGCGCTTCTTTCCTCATATTTTTTCGGTTCGCTTTCCGGCGTTCCCGGCGGCGGAATTTTCGGAACAGCGGTCGCCACAATGGGAATGCTCGCGACAGCCGCTTTCATTCTGGCAATGGATGTTTTCGGCCCGATTACCGACAACGGCGCCGGCATTGTTGAAATGTCGGGCGAACCCGAAGAATACCGCAATGTTATGGATAAATTGGATTCGGCCGGAAATACCACCAAGGCATTAACCAAAGGCTACGCCATCGGTTCGGCGGCTTTGGCTGCTTTTCTTTTATTTTCAGCTTATCTTAAAGAAGCACATTTAACCTTGGTTGATCTTGCCAAAATAGAGGTTTTTATCGGCGCAATGCTGGGAGCAATGATCGTATTTCTGTTTTCAGCTTTGGCGATCCGGGCGGTCGGACGTTCGGCTTATTACATTATCAATGAAGTTCGCCGGCAATTCCGGGAAAGACCCGGCTTAATGGCCGGGATTGAAAAGCCGGATTACTCTAAAGTGGTTGACATCACTACGCGGAGCGCTCTGAAAGAAATGATTTTGCCGGGCGTTCTGGCAATCGCCGGCCCAATCAGCGTAGGAATTTTCCTGAAAGCCGAAGCCGCGGCCGGTCTTTTAATGGTCGGCACGATTAGCGGCGTGCTTTTGGCAACGATGATGAATAACAGCGGCGGAGCGTGGGATAACGCCAAAAAATGGATTGAGGAAGGAAATCTCGGCGGCAAAGGCTCGGCCAGCCACAAAGCCGCGGTAACCGGCGACACGATCGGCGACCCTTTCAAGGACACGGCCGGCCCATCGCTTCATGTTTTAATAAAACTTTTAAGCACCCTGACGCTGATGATGGCCTCATTATTTGTTTAAATCTAAACTAAGATAAAAAAATCCCGCCTAGGCGGGATTTTTTTACAATCTTACTTTAAAAATTCCAAAAACGGATAGAACAGAATTCCGAAAGAGGATGGAACTTGAGAAGTCGGCGCTGTTTCCGGCAGTATTATCGGCTGCATCATTTGAGGTTGCATTATTTCTTGAAGCGGCATTATACTTTGAGGTTGAATTATCTCTCCTTGCGGTTGTTGCATCATTCCTTCAAACGGCGCTATTTTTTGAGGCTGCATTATGCCTTCAGGAGCAGGCGATAAAAAATTATTTGGAGCGGAAAAAGATTGATATTCTTCTCTTGGCCTGAAAGATTCAAATTCCTGCCTAAATTCTCCTTCAAATTCGCGCCGGGGTGAAATTATTTCTTTCGGCGGCATCATTTCTTGGGACGGCATTATTCCTTCCCTGAATCTCTCCGGCGAAGGAAACTCGCCTGAACCGGGAAACTCCCCCGGCTGGCCCGGGAATTCACGCGGCGGCATTCCGGGAAATTCTTTTGGTTGGCCCATCATTTCAGGATTTATTCCCGGTGACATCATTGGCCTGCGGCATTCCTCAAAATGCGCCGGGTCAGAGCAATAATCTCCCCGTTTTTCAAATCTCTGCATCTGCTCTTGAAACATTTTAAATCTTTCCTCAAATTTTTGTTCAAGACCGGGTGGCGGGCCGAATTGGCCGCGGGGCGGAGCAAATCTTCCTTGGGATTGCATCATATTTTCAGAAGGCATCATCCCTTTTTCCTGCGGCATCATTTCTCCTTGAGGCTGTTGCATCATTTCCGGCGGTGGGCCGAATTCTGCGCCCGGCGGGCCGAAACGTTCAAACTTTCTTTCTCCCACGTCTATAAATTCTTTCAATTTCATTTTAGCTTCATCCGGCCGCATCATTCCGTTATTCACGGCAAAAGCCGCGCATTCGTCAAAATGCGCCAAATCCGAACAATATTGCTGGCATTCCTGATGGCCGCGGCAGCCGCCCGGACCTCCCTGCTTTTCCACTTGACTTTCCAATTTTTTGATAATTTCTCTTTCTTGCTTCATTCTTTCAATTTCTTCCGGCGGCATTAAGCCGTTTTCAATAGCAAAATTCATGCAGGCCTCGCCGTTTCCGGGCTGGCGGCAAAAAGCGTCGCATTGTTCTTTCCCCTGACATCCGCCCGGACCCGGTTTTTTAGCCAACTCCATAAACTTTTTTGCCCTTTCCGCTTCTTGCGGATCCATAAACCCCTGCTTCACGGCAAAATTAAGGCATTCTTCCCCGTGCTCGGGATTCTCACAGTAATCTTCACATTGCCGGCCGCGGCAACCGCCCGGACCTTCGGCGGCCATCATATTTTTTGCCCTCTTCGCTTCTTCCGGCGGCATTAAATTATGTTCAACCGCGAAATTAAGGCAAGTCTCGGCATTATCCGGAGTTCCGCAGAAATCATCGCATTCCTGCATTGTTTTGCATCCGCCGGGGCCGCCGATTTCTTCCAGAACCTGCCGGGCTCTTTCTTGATTAATTTCCGGCGGCCGAGGGCCGCTTGGCCTGAAATCTTCCGGTCCTCTTGGCGACTCTTTTGAAAATCTTTCATGCTCGCGCATTCTTTGCATCATAAAATCCGCCTCTTCTTGATCCAAATCCCCTCTTTCTACCGCGAAATTAAGGCAAGTCTCGGCATTATCCGGATTTCGGCAAAAAGCATCGCATTCTTCGCGCGAACGGCACCCGCCTGGGCCGGCTCGTTTTTCCGTCTCCCGCTCAACCCGTTTCAATTCTTCCGGCGGCATCAAACCGTGTTCTTTGGCAAAACGAAAACATTCTTCGTTGTTTTCCGGCCGGCCGCAATAAGAATCGCAGGATTCAAAAGAAGAACATCCGCCCGGACCGGCGTTTTCCGTCAAAAACTCTTCGGCTTTTTTTTGAAACTTATCTTCCGAACGCGGCGGCTCTTTTACCAAACCCTGATTTTTCGCCCACTCAAAACAAACTCGCGCGTTAGCCGGCTCGTCGCAATAACTTTTACATTCTTCCATTGAACCGCAATTGCCGAGTTCCGAAATGGGAAATTTAATGTCAAAAGGATTAAGCTGGGCAAAGACAAAAATCGGCAAAATAAAAACTATTGCGAGCAAAAATGGCATTAAAAATATTTTAAATTTTACGCTGTTATTTTGCATTTGTTTGTAATTTATGATTTGTGATTTGGAATTTTAATTTATTTACTGCCCAAAAACGCCGCCCGCTCCTTTGAAAGGATTTTCATATCCTCCTTCAAAAGGATTAACCGTCTCTTTAG
Source organism: Patescibacteria group bacterium (assembly GCA_038064095.1). GTDB lineage: Bacteria > Patescibacteriota > Minisyncoccia > JACROR01 > JACROR01 > JACPLO01. Next base: position 8,625 of record JBBTTT010000006.1, read on the forward strand.
TAAAAGGATTGACTTCCGCGGCCAGCTCTTCCTGGGCCTTTTTTGCCGCTTCTTCAGCCGCGGCTTTCTGTTCAGCCAGAAGCCCGGACCGGCCGCCTTCATTGCCTTTGGAAAAACCATAATAATACCCGCTGCCAAAACCTACGATCAAAGCGGCCGCGATAACGATGATAAACAAAGTTTTTGACGATCCCATAACAAGTTTTAATTAATTAATAATTTTACACTTATATTATAAAATACAGCGTCAAATTTAACTAAAAAAGTTATCCACATCGCCTGGAAGCAAGATTAACCAGTTTTAAATTAATTTTTCGGCCAAACCATTTTTCGGCGGTTTTCTGAAAATGCGGCGTCAAATCGGTAACGAGAAAAACGCGGCCCCGGCCAAGCGACAGATTTTTCTCAATTTCCGAATAGCGGGAAAGATAATCCGCCAGCTTAGCGGATAAAAATTCGTCCTGGGAGATAATCTTTGCGCGGCCCGCAATCCGGCGGGCCGCTGTTTTTAAAATAGGATAATGAGTGCAGCCCAAAACAATCGCCCCGACTTTCCTCTTTAAAAGATTTCTTAAATGCGCCGCGAGAATCGTTTCCGCTTCTTTCAGATTGCCGTTTTCAATCAAAGGAACCAGAAGCGGGGCGGCTTCCTGATATATTTTAAGGCGCGGAGAAATTTTTTCCAATTCTTCCCTGAAAACTCCCGAATTAACCGTGGCGGAAGTGGCCAAAACGCCGATTTTTCCCGTCCGAACCGCCAAAGTTTCTTCAAGGGTCGGCACGATCACGCCCAAAATTTTTCTCCGGGGATAACAGCGCGGCAAATATTCTTGCTGAATTTTTCTGAGAGCCGCGGCCGAAGCGGTATTGCAGGCTAAAATTACCAAACCGCAATTCCGGCGAAAAAGATAATCAACGGCATTTTTGGTAAATTCGTAAATAACGAAATTGGAACGGTTGCCGTAAGGAAGATGCTTGACGTCTCCCAAATAAAGATAATCGTATTGAGGCAATTTTTTAATAAGGCTTTTAAAAATAAAAAGCCCGCCCAATCCGGAATCAAAAACGCCGATTTTCATATTTCTTGCGTTTGCCATTGAATCGCTGAATATCTGCGTAAATATTATCACTCCTTGACAAAAATTTAAATAAGATATACGCTGGAAATAATAAAAAAGAAAAGGGCAAGGCTTTAGCCGTCGACTCTATTCTTAATAAATTAATCCCGCTTTGGCGAGGTTGATTTATTAGGCGGTCGGTTGGCCAAAGCCTTGCCTTTTTTGTTTGGCAAATTATCGGCAAGAACCTTAAAAATTTTAAAAAAGAAAGGAGAAAAAAATGAAAAAAATGAGCAAAATTTTGATTTTGGTTTTTATTGTTTTTTTTGAATATTTTTTAAGCGAAAATTCAACCGCTGGAACCGTCCTGACAGACGAAGACAATTCCGCTGAAGAAATTAAAACTACGGAAAAATCGCGAATAGCGGAAATAAAGGCCATTCTTGAAGAATATTATCTTGAACCCGAGCGGTTGAAAAACATTGACTGGAATTCAATCAATAAAATGGAAGAAGAAAAAGGAATCCTGGAAATTTTCAAAAATCTTGATCCTCACAGTTATTATATGGGACATAAAATTTTTGAAATGAGATACGGAGAGAATAACGAACCAATAAAAAACAATGAAAAAATTGATCTCACCACGTCTTTTTTATTTTTTGAAGAAAAAGAAAATTTAAAAATCGGTTATTTAAAAATCAATAATTTTGATTCTTTCGGCATTGCGGAAGATTTGCTGAAAAAAATTTTTGATTTGATTAAAGAAGGCGCCGATAAATTTATACTTGACTTAAGAGGTAATTTAGGAGGTTTCCTCAATGAAACAGTCGCTGTCACGGATATCTTCCTAAAATTAAACAATACTGATCTTAAAGAACAGTTCAAACCAATCACGATTATAAAAGATAAAAACAATAAAACTGTTCTTATGCCTTACAGCAGCAATAAAGCCGATTTTATTAGTCTTTTAATTGTTCTTGTTGACGAAGAATCGGCGTCGGGTTCGGAAATCGTCGCGTCGGCTCTGCAGGATTACAATGAGGCGATTATCATCGGTGTGCCGACTTTCGGCAAAGCAACCGCTCAAACAATATTTTCTTTTAAGAATGGGGGAGCGGCTATAATAACAACTGGACGGTTTTATCGGCCAAACGGCGAAACTTTACAGGGATATGGCGTCATTCCCGACATTATCATTCCGAAAAAAATAATAGAAAAAAAAATAATAATAAAAGAAAAAGATTTAGAAAGAACGGTTAAACCGGGCAATGAGCCGCCGTTTGTTCCTTTTTCCGATATCCCCCAGAAATACCAAGACGATTTCCAACTGATGAAAGCTCTGGAAATCATCAAATCTTTTGAAAAATTTTCAAGAAAAACGAACTAAAAAAAATCCGTACCGACAAAATCGGCACGGGTTTTTATTTGAATTATACGCCGCAACCGCCTCCTTTGCGAGATTCAAGCGGCTCTGTTTCCTTAAGAATCCTCTGGTATCCTTGCGCGCTTGAATAAGCGGAACCGAGAATTTCTTTCGGACTGATTTCATTCCAACTTACGCCGCGTTTTTCAAAATACTTCGCGATCGTAAGATAAGTATCGGGAAACCAATACGAATTGACTTGCAAAGCGGCTTTATACATTTCTTCTTCGCTGACGCCTTGCGACGCCATCAATTCAAGAAGTCCCAGCATCGCCATTCCATGATTGCAATCCGGAAAATAAACGGAATTGCCGCAGCAAGGCCGATAGATATTTTGCGATATTCGCTCAACGGTTTGTTGCTGTTCCGGCGTCAAAACGACGAAAAGATGGCGGCTGTAATGCTCCATCGCCTCGCCGTCCGCCAAAGTCCACCCACCGGTTGAAGCAAAATTCCCCGCTCCGCCGTATTGAGGGTCCTGCATAGGCCCGTTTTCCAAAATCGGATTCTTGTTCGCCAAACCAAAAGCCCAAAAAAGATTAAGAAGAAAAGAAGAATTTTCCGGAGTAATTTTTATGTTTCCATTATTATCGGCGCTTTCAAGAAAATTTTTTTCGTTTTCTTTCAAACCGCCCCGGCCGGCGTAAAGCGATTCAAGTTTCCGCGAATCAATAACGCCGACACTGACAAGTTTGACACCCAAATCCCCCCAGCGAACCGGCAAAACGATTCCTCTGGAAGGCAACACGATTTCTTCTAAATTTGAGTTATTTTGATTTTGGATTATGTTCCCTTGCTGGCTTTCGCCGCCGCCGAAGCGCGATTTTATTTTAACGTCAAAAAACTGGACAAAAATAATAAGCCCGACCGCTCCGATAAAAAACCATTTCCAATAATTAACGCTTTCTTTATTTGCTTGAAATGAATCGCTCATAATAAATCTAAATTATTTTACGAATCAATCTTGTATTTCAACAAAAATAGTAAATTCCAATTCTTCATTTTCCGGATCGTTCGTCGGGACGAAAATAGAACGGGAAAAACGGCCTTCCGGCTCTTCATGAAAATTAGGATCAAAGACAGCGGTCAAAACCGCCGATTCTCCGGCTTCCAACTGTTTTTTGTCAATCGCCGCCGTGGTACAGCCGCAAGAAGTCGTAAGATCGCCAATAGCCAATTTTCCCGCCCCGTTATTATGAATGACAAAATTGGTTTTAACCGCGCCGTTGGCTTTTCGTATTTTTCCAAAATCATATTCTTTAATTTCAGCATAAGCCTTGCCGAACTTGAAGGCCGAACTTCCGGCTTCATTTGACGCCGCCGTGGACATTTCCTTTTGGGCTAGCCCGTTACGCCCTAGGGCTAAAATTCTCTTTACGCCCGCTGACGCGGTATCCACTTCTTCGTCAATGTGTTCAAGCTCGCGTTCAATCCGCGCCAATTTATTGTTAAAATCCAAAGCGATGAAAATAAAAATAACGATGGCAACGGCAATCACCAACGGCATAAAAGGATGAAGTTTGGAAAATAAATTTTTCATTTAATTCGTCACGTTCGCTTCAAATGACAGCTGAAGTTTTGGTTGAGTCCGCGAATTCGTTTCAAAATAGACGATGCGTTTTATCTTTCCCGTTCCTTGAGGCCCGTGCGCCGCCGGATCAAAAACAACATCCGCGAAGATTGATTCTCCGGACTTAACCTCTATGTTCGCCTTC
>JBBTTT010000007.1:0-4932 GCA_038064095.1 Patescibacteria group bacterium
TCACGGTGCCGGCTTATTTTGACGATTCGCAGAGAAAAGCGACCAAAGATGCCGGAGAAATTGCCGGTCTGAAAGTAAAAAGAATTTTAAACGAACCGACCGCGGCCGCTTTGGCTTACGGTTTGAACAAGAAAAAAGAGGAGAAAATCGTGGTTTACGATTTTGGCGGCGGCACTTTTGACATTTCCGTTTTGGAAGTGGCCGAAGACACGATTGAAGTCAAGTCAACGGACGGAGACACGCATCTGGGCGGAGACGATTTTGACCAGAAAATTATTGATTGGATCGTAGTTGAATATAAAAAAGAATCGGGTATTGATGTTTCCAAAGATCGGCTGGCGCTCCAGCGCTTGAAAGAGGCGGCGGAAAAAGCCAAACATGAACTTTCCAGCACGGTGGGAACGGAAATCAACATTCCTTTCATCACTTCCGACGCTTCCGGGCCACGCCATCTTTTGTTGAAATTTTCCCGCGCCAAACTGGAAGAATTGGTGGGAGAATATATTGAACGATCCATCGCCGTGACTAAAAAAGCGGTGGCCGCGTCCGGCTTTAAAATTTCGGATATTGACGAGATAGTTTTGGTCGGCGGCCAGACCAGAATGCCGGCGATTCAGGAAGCGGTTAAAAAATTTTTCGGCAAAGAACCCAACAAATCCATTAATCCGGATGAAGTGGTGGCCGTGGGCGCGGCAATTCAGGCCGGCATTATGCAAGGCGATGTTAAAGATATTTTGCTTTTAGACGTAATTCCGCTTTCCTTTGGGCTTGAAACTTTAGGCGGCATTTTTACCAAATTGATTGACAGAAATACCACCATTCCGGTTTCAAAAACCCAGGTTTTTTCCACCGCCGCCGACAATCAGCCGTCCGTGGAGATTCATATTCTTCAGGGCGAGCGGCCGATGGCCGGCGACAACAAAACTCTGGGACGTTTTATTTTGGACGGCCTTCCGCCTTCGCCGCGGGGAATGCCGCAAGTGGAAGTGACTTTTGACATTGACGCGAACGGAATTTTAAATGTTAAAGCCAAAGACAAAGGCACGGGCAAAGAACAGTCAATCAGAATTGAGGCTTCCAGCGGTCTTCCCAAAGAAGATATTGAAAAAATGAAAAAGGAAGCCGAATCGCACTCCGGCGAGGATCAAAAGAAAAAAGAATTGGCGGAAGCGCGCAATCTGGCCGACACTTTTATTTACACAACGGAAAAAGCCGCGCGCGAAGCCGGCGACAAAATTTCCCAAGACGTTAAAAAGGAAATAGAAGAAAAAATCGGAGAGCTTAAAAAAGTAAAAGACGGGGATGATTTGGAAGCGATAAAAAGAGCGCAGGAAAATCTTTCAGCCGCGGCTCAAAAAGTGGGCGAAGCGTTGTATAAAAAAGCCGGCGCTGGAGATAATAAAAAAGAGGAAGGCGAAGCGAGAGAAGCGGAATACAAAGAGGTAGAAGACGATGATAAAAATGATAAGAAAAAATAATGAGCAAGGATTATTATAAAATTCTCGGAATTTCTCAAAACGCCAGCCAGGAAGAGATAAAAAAAGCTTATCGCCGTCTGGCACATAAATATCATCCGGATAAAGGAGGAGGAAACGAACAGAAATTTAAAGAAGCGAATGAAGCTTATCAGGTGCTTGGCAATGAAAAAAAGCGAAGGGAGTATGATCGTTACGGCCAGGTGTTCGGCGATCAGGGATTCGCCGGACAAGGCGAACCGTGGGGATTCGGCGGTTTTGACAACGCGGAAATTAATTTTGATTTCGGAGAAATTTTCGGCGATTTTTTCGGCGGTTTCGGCGGCGGACGGCGCCGGCAAAAGCGCGGCCGCGACATTTCCATTGATTTGGAACTTAATTTTGAAGAAGCGATTTTCGGCGCGCAAAGAAAAGTGCTTTTAAACAAAATAAATCAATGCCGCGAATGCGGCGGCGAGGGCGCGGCGAAAGGAATGAAAAAAATAAAATGCGGCGTCTGCCAAGGCACGGGGACGGTCAAAGAAACTAAACGTTCTTTTATCGGCGTTTTTTCCAGTTTAAGCGAATGCGGTCAATGCCAAGGCCGCGGCGAAATGCCGGAAAAACCATGCGAAGAATGCCGCGGTTTGGGAGCCGTGAAATCAGATGCCGAAGTGGCGATAAACATTCCGCCCGGCATAAACAGCGACGAAATGATAAAAATTTCCGGCGCCGGAGAAGCGGCGGTGGACGGCCAGCCAGGCGATCTTTACGTTAAAATTCACATTAAGAAACATCCTGTTTTTTGGCGGGAAGGGTATAATCTTTTAATGGATATGAATATTCCTTTTTCCGAGGCGATTTTGGGCGCGGAAAAAACCGTCAATACTTTGGATGGAGGGATAAAAGTTAAAATTCCTACCGGCGTAGACAGCGGTGAAATGCTTAAAGTGCGTGGTAAGGGCATTCCTTTTGAGAGAGGAAGAGGCGATTTGATAATTAATCTGCGGGTTAAAACCCCCAAGCGGCTTTCCCGTAAAGCCAGAGAATTAATAGAAAAACTTAAAGAAGAAGGAATATGATAATATGCCTAATTTAGCCGCGTTTTCGTCTATTTTTGCCAATCCAACCTGGGATATTTTGACCGTGTTTTTTTTCGTGGCCGCCGGTTTTTTTTACGGCATTTCCGCGGGGCGGACGAGAATGGTAGCTGTTCTTTTTAGCATTTATATTTCCCAGCTTTTATTTGAACATACCCGTTTTATAAATTTTTTTCTGGAGGACCGCGAAATTCTGGAGATTTTTTTGCTGAAAGCAGCCGCGTTCTTCGCTTTAATCGTTATTTTGTCGCATTTTTTAATCAGAAGCGTTTTCAGCCGATCGGAAGATTCCGGGGTATGGTGGCAGATATTCCTTTTGAGTTTTTCCGAGGTGGGGCTTTTGATTTCAGCCGTCTTCCGGCTTTTGCCGGCAGTTGAACTTTTCACTTTTTCGCCGCTGGTCAGTTATTTTTTCGCTTCGCCGAACGCTTATTTTTGGTGGCTGATATTGCCTTTGATTGTTTTGTTTGTTATTCTGCGAAAGAAATAATTCAACCCTTCCTCCGCCCATAGCTCAGCCGGTAGAGCAGCTCCCTTTTAAGGAGAAGGTCCCAGGTTCGATTCCTGGTGGGCGGAAGAAGCGTTGAATGTTGACAAAAAATAGAAAATAAGTATACTGTGATTAGTTGAATGAAAGGTCGATTGTTCAAATTCACATTGTTAAGTTGTTAAGATAGAAGTACTTATATATGGCTGAAAAGTTTAAAGACCAGGATTTTCTTGAGTATGTGGCTAAAGCGTTGGCCGTCCATCCCGACGATGTCCAGGTCAGCCGCAAGGTTGACGAAAGGGGAGTTCTTTTGACCCTTAAAGTTCATAAGGAGGATATGGGAAGGGTTCTCGGCCGAAGCGGTATAACCGCCAACGCCATCCGAACTCTCGTTAAAATCGTGGGTCGTTCCAATAACGCGTTGGTCAATCTCAAGATTGAAGAGCCGGAAGGCAGTGAATGGAAAGGAAAACTGGCGTCAACGAGCGCCGATTCTGATTCAAAAAGCGTTGACGAAGTGGTAGAAGACCTTAAGCTCTAATAATCTCAAAACAAAAAAACCGTGCTATCCTTTAGGTAAGGCGGTTTTTTTGTTTAAAATAATGATTACTTTTCACATCATCACGCTTTTTCCCGAAGCATTTGAATCGTATCTTAAAAGTTCTATTTTAGGGCGGGCGGTGGATAAGGGTTTGGTAAAAATTAAATTTTACCATCCCAGAAAATTCGCCGCGGATAAACACAAGATGGTGGACGATCGTCCTTACGCGGGCGGGGCGGGAATGGTGATGAAAGCCGAGCCAGTGATGAAAGCCGCGGAAAAAATTTTTAAAAAAATCGGAAAAGCCAAGACGAAAGTTATTCTTTTGGAAGTGGCGGGACGGCAATTTAACAACGCTTCGGCCATTGAATGGTCAAAGTTTGAGCATCTTGTTTTGATTTCCGGCCGCTACGAGGGAATGGACGCCAGAATTTCTAAAATGATAAGAACTTTTTGCCGCGCCCGGAAAAACATTTCCGTTTCCGAAATTTCCGTCGGCCCCTATATAGTGATGGGCGGAGAGCTTCCGGCTTTAATTATTATTGATGCGGTTTCCCGGCATCTTAAAGGCGTTTTGGGGAAAGAACAGTCTTTAGAAGAAGTGCGTTTTAAAGAAATCGCCAAAAAATTGGGAAAATCAATTGCTTCAGCCAAAGCAAAAACGCCGAGTTTGCCTGTTTATACAAGGCCGGAAATTATAGTTTACCGGAGCAGAGAATATAAAGTCCCCAAAGTTCTGACAACCGGAAACCATAAAAAAATCAATGAATGGAAGGCAAAAAATATGAAATTTATCCAATAACAGCCGCTGGCTTTACGGGGTTGACTCAAATTTTTAAATGCATATAATAATAAAGTGCTTGATATTGTTTGAACATTGATAATTTAATATTGAATTAACACTTTTTAGACGCTAAAGTAAAACAAAAGATTTTTTTCTTTTGTCCCGCTTTTATCCGATTGAAATATTTTTATTTTAATTTAGGATTTTCGCCCCGCTTAGCGGGGTAAAAAATGCCAAAAGCATTTTTAAGAGAGTTTGATCCTAGCTCAGGATGAACGCTGGCGGCGTGGATAAGGCATGCAAGTCAAGGGGGCCCGCAAGGGCAACCGGCAAACGGGGTAGTAACACGTAGGTACATACCGCTTACGCGCGAATAACCAATTGAAAGATTGGCTAATACGCGATGGTCCGAACGCTCAATTCGTTGAGCGTTCGGTAAAGATTTCCCGCTTAGCGGGATTTCGGTAAGTGAATGGCCTGCGAGCTATCAGCTTGTTGGTAGGGTAACGGCCTACCAAGGCGATGACGGCTAGGGGGGGTGAGAGCCCGATCCCCACCATTGG
>JBBTTT010000008.1:0-1590 GCA_038064095.1 Patescibacteria group bacterium
TGCCTTTTATTTACGATTCTCATTAAAACGGCGTTGTCTTCTCCCTGGGCGCCGGTGGCTAAAATTATGATTTTGTGCGGCGGATAATTAGCTATTTCGCCTATGTGAATAACGGTTTTTTTGTCAAATTTCATATAGCCGAGCTGGGTGGCGATTTCAATGTTTGTTTTCATTGAGTAGCCTTCAATGATGATTTTTTTATCATGTTTTTCGGCGATTTGGATGATTTCATTAAGCCGGCCCAAAAGAGAAGCGAAAGTTCCGATAATCAGCCGGCCAGTGGCATTTTTAATGATTGATTCTATTTCCAGAGTGATTTCTTTTTCGCTGAATTGATGCCCCGCGGAAGAAGCATTGGTGCTGTCGGACATCAGAAGAAGGATATTTTTTCCGCCGAGAGCTTTGATTTTTTCAATTTCTGTTTTGCCGGCGATGTCTGATTTGACATCCAGTTTAAAATCGCCGGTGTGAACCAAAACGCCGACCGGCGTGTTGATGATTATTCCCATTGAAGCGGGAATGTTATGCGAAATGCCAAAAAACTCCAGCTGAAAAGCGCCGGCTTTTACCTTTTTTTCGGTGTTTATTTCTTTAAGATTCAGAGGCGTGGCGGGTTTGTAATCCGCCTGCCTTTTTTTTATGATCGCCAGAGTAAGATCAGTGCCGAGAATCGGAATGTTTCGGCCGAGCCTGGGCATTAAATGGGGAATCCCTCCAATGTGGTCGTAATGGGCGTGGGTAATGATGATGCCTTTGATTTTTTCCCGTTTGGGAATAAGGGAAGAAACATTGGGAATAATGTAATCAATGCCCGGCATATTTTCTTCGGGAAATTGGAGCCCCATATCAATAATGATAATGTCTCCGTGATGGGGCGAGCCGGGATTATGGTATTCAAGATACATCATATTGCGTCCCACTTCTTCCAATCCTCCCAGAGGCACGATTTTAATATGTTCGTCTTTCCGGCCGATTATTTTTTGGGCTTGTCCGACATTCGCTTGCGTTTGAAGCGTCGGCTGGTTAGCGCGACGAAAAACCGTTCGTTTTTCTCTACTTTGTTTTTTTATAATCATAATGCTGGAGGAGGGATTTGAACCCTCAAGCCTTTCGGCGCTGGCTCCTGAAGCCAGTGTGTTTGCCAATTTCACCACTCCAGCTTTAATCCGCCAGAAATTTCCATACTTTTTTGGTGTCAATATACCATTCGTTGACTTGAGCAAAACGGTTTGAAGGAACAGTCAGATGGGAAGTATCCATTCCTTTTAGCCGTTCGGGAATAATATATAAATAATGCGGCGAATAAAGAAAGATTGCCGGAACGTCTTTTTGAACTTCTTTTTGGAAAGCCAGATATTTTTCGGCGCGTTCCGCCTGATCGGCGATGCTTCTCGCTTTTTCCAAAAGATTATCCGCGGCGATGCTGGTGTAAAGAGCGATGTTCAGGCCGGGATCGTTTCTTTGGGAAGAATGCCAGAAAGCGAACGGATCCGGGTCAAATCCCGTTATTTCTCCGAAAAGAATGGCGTCGTAGTCGCGCGGCCGGATAATATTTTTTTCAAAATCGCCGATCTCAAAAATTTTAACGTT
>JBBTTT010000009.1:0-6225 GCA_038064095.1 Patescibacteria group bacterium
CGCGCGGCCGGATAATATTTTTTTCAAAATCGCCGATCTCAAAAATTTTAACGTTCGTTTTGACGCCGGCATTTTCCCACATTGTTTTAAGAAGTTCCGCCGTTTTTACCAATTCCGGCGCCATTGAAGTGGACAAAGAAAGAACCAGCGGAATTTTTTCTTTTTTGACTTTTTTTTCCATTATTCCGGACTCTTTGTTTAATTTCCAGCCCGCTTTTTCAAGCAGGATTTTGGCTTGTTCCGGATTGTAGCCGTTGTTGTTTTCTTCTTCCATAAAACCAAGCGTGTTCGGCGGGATAGGATGGCTGATAACCGAGCCGTAGCCGGCCAACACCTCTTTAATGATTTTTCTTTTATCAATGGCCAGTTTTAAGGCTTTTCTGACTGTTTCGTCGGTTAGGGATTTATTTTTATTTTGATTGAAGAAAACGCCGAAAACGCGGGGGAGAGTCATTGTTTTGAGCTTGGACCGTTTTTCAAGAACGGTTGGTATTTTTTGAGGCGAGACTGCTCCGAGGCTGTCTATAATCCGATTTTTATAAGCGCTTAAGAGATCCGCTTCCGAGTTGTAGAATTTAAAAATTATTTTTTTCAAATAAGGTTTTTTCAAGGCATAATCTTCAAAAGATTCCAAAGCGTAAGAATTTATGATTCCCGATGAATTCCGTGATATTTTTTTAACGCGATAAGGTCCGCTGCCGATTGGCTCCACGTTAAATTGGCTCAAGCTTATTTGTTCGGAGTTGAGGCTGTCCCATAAATGGGAAGGCAGGATTTCCAGAGCGGTATTTTCCAGGAACGGAGCATAGGGCTTTTTAAGGATGAATTTAACGGCAAGCGGGCTGATGATTTCCGTTTCCACTCCTTCCCAATTGGCTCTTTTAGGGCTTTTTAGAGAGGGGTCTTGGACAAGTTTGACGGTAAAGGCAATGTCCTGGGCCGTGATCGGCTGACCGTCGGACCAGCGCAAATTTTCTTTCAAGAAGAAAGTATAAGTCAGATTATCTTCGCTGATTTCGTATTTTTCCGCCAATTCCGGCTTTAATCCGCCTTGGCCGTCTGATTTTAAAAGGCCGGCGTAGACAAGTTCCGTCAGGTCGCGATCCGTTTCGGAAGCGGCGATTAAAGGATTGATAAAGCGCGGGAAACCGATAATTCCTTCAGAAAGAACGCCGCCGTCAATCGGCACCTCAACGGCGATTCGGTCGTTGATGATTCCTGAAAATCCGATTATTCCCGTTAAAAAAAACAAAGCGAAAACCGCGAAAGCGACTTTTTCTTTGGTTTTTAACGCGCGAATGATATAGCGGATTTTCATAAATAGCGGCTCCGCGCGCCGTTTGGACAATGAGAATATTTTTTTCACGATATAACAGTGATTAAAATTCAGAAAATTTTTTTATTTATTTTTTATTTAAGAAGAAGATTCAAGAAAGCGGAAAATAAAAACAATCCGGCTAAAACAATGGTGGCGTTGAAGACAATTTTTTCCAAACCTCTTTTAGTGGCGTAAGAGCCGCCGTCCGCGCCTCCGCCGAAAGCCGCGCTCAATCCGGCGCCGCGCTTTTGCAGAAGGATCGCCGCGATCAGCAGAATAGAAACAACTATCTGGAAATACGGGAGAACAATTAAGAGCATTTTTACAGTATATAAAGGATTGTCGCCGGCTGTCAAGGATAAAATACGCATAAAAACAAGAATCAAAATAAAAAGCCCGGGTATTTATTACCTCGGGCTTTTAGAAAATCTGCATCAGACATAATATCTGACGCAGCTTATATCCGCCACATTAATGGCGTAGAAATTATGAGCTCTCGCGAATTCTATCATTTGTTTAGAATCTTCTATTATAAGAATATCCTCCGCGCTAATTTTATTTTCCTCCGCAAATTTTTTAAGGTTTTCAAATATTGATTTATCCGGTTTTGTTCCCGCTGATTTATTGATATTGATTGAAGGAGAAAAAAAGCAAGGCTCTGTAAACCAGTCCAAAATATTTTCTCGCGTTTGGATAAAATCAAAATCGTTGAAATTAAGGCTGATTCTTTTTAAAGAATAGGCGAGAGACCATAATGATCTGTCCGTCAAAATACCGAGAAGACAGCGATTTTTTTGATTTGATATTTTTATGATTTCTATCGTTTCTTTTGTTTCTTTTTTTGGCTTTAATTTTTTATCCGTTATAAACTCAATAATTTCCTGCAGGAAAAACAAAATTTTTGGCGTTTTTATTTTTATTTTTTCCGCCAGCCAGCGCCATAATTTTTCCGCCCGGCCGCTTTCTATTATCACGCCGTCAAAGTCGTAAACAACCATTTTTATCGGCAATCAACCCACCTCCTCTTGTTTATTCCATTTGTTATCTTTTATAAAAGTGCCGCTTTACTGTAATTATTTAAATAAAATTCTTATAAAAGATAACTTATTGCGGCAATTTTGTCAAATTCCACTTATTGTCTTATTCATAACGGAGAGCGTCAATAGGGTTCATACTTGCGGCTTTTCGCGCGGGATAATAACCAAAAACGATTCCTATTGCGGCCGACACTCCGAAAGCGAGCAGAACTGCTTGAAAGGAAACTTGCGTGGCAATGCCGGCGAATTGTGATACAAGCATGGCAAGAATCCAACCAAGCGCGACTCCTATAATTCCGCCCCAAAAAGTGAGCATTACGGCTTCGGTTAAAAATTGCGCCGAAATATTTTTTTTCTTGGCGCCAACAGCTTTTCTAAGTCCGATCTCGCGCGTGCGCTCTGTTACGGTCGTCAGCATCATGTTCATAATTCCGATTCCTCCCACCAAGAGCGAAATACCGGCGATAGAAGCGAGAAAAATCGTAAAAGTTTGCGTGACTTGAGTCAAAGCCCCCAGAATATCCGCTTGCGAAATTATGGAAAAATCCGGCTCGGCAACGCGATGCCGTTCTAAAAGCACGGTCGTTGCCCGCTCCTGCACTTCCGGCATTTTGTTTTTATCGGAAACCGTAACCGCGATTGTTGAAAGATAGTCCGCGCCCGCCAGAATTTTTTGCATTGTCGTTAATGGCACGATCGCGACATCGTCCGGATTAAAAAAACCGGCGCTGCCTTTCGGGCGCAATACGCCGATCACTTTAAAACTTATTTTATTAATGCGGATTGTTTTGCCAAGCGGATCGTTAGAGCCAAAAAGATCGCCGGCGACAGTAGGGCCAAGCACCGCGACCCGAGACATACTGCGGTTATGCTGGTCGGATATGAAAATACCGCGGTCCATAGAAACATTTCTTGTCGAAACGTACTCTGCCGTAGCGCCGATCACGGTTGAATTTGTGTTATTGCCTGCTTGTGAAATAATTTGAAATCTTCTTTGATGTTCCGCGGAAATGTAAAGAACACCCGGAATCGCGCGAAGCGCTTCGGCATCTTCATTTTTTACGGTTTGGGCGGTCCCGCGGCCGGCGGAAACGATGCCGCGGCCAGGCTGAACTATGCCGGGCATAATCGTCAGAAGATTAGACCCTAATCCTTCAATGCTCGTTTGAATTGAACTTTGGGCTCCGGCGCCGATTGAAACCATGGCGATAACGGAAGCGATGCCGATGACAATGCCGAGAATCGTAAGGCCGGACCTCGCTTTGTTGGCGAAAAGTGCGGCGTATGTTTCCTGAAATAAATCCGACGCGTTCATAAATTGTTTGTTAAGCGGCGATTATAATTTTTATTGTCTTCAATAATTTCTCCGTCCTTGATTTGAATAATGCGTTCGGCGTGTTCCGCGACATACAGCTCGTGAGTAATCAGAATAATCGTCCGGCCTTGCTTTTGATGGAGTTGTTGAAAAGTATGGAGCACTGCTTCGCCGGTTTTTGTGTCTAGGTTCCCCGTGGGCTCGTCGGCTAAAATTAAAGAAGGATTGTTGACAAGCGCGCGGGCAATGGCGACCCTTTGCATCATTCCTCCCGAAAGCTGGTTTGGAAAGTGCTGCCAAAAATTTTCCGGAAAAGCCGCCGAAGTCAGGGCATCTTTCGCGGCTTTTTCGCGGATTTCCTGTTTTATTCCCGCGTAAATCAGCGGAAGTGCGACATTGCGGAGCACGCTGGCGCGCGGAAGAAGGTTGAAAGATTGAAAAACAAATCCTATTTTTTTGTTTCTAACCTCTGCAAGCTCGCTGTCGCTTAAAAACGAAACATCCTTGTCGTCCAAAAAATATGTTCCGCGCGTTGGCGTGTCTAAACAGCCCAAAATGTGCATAAGCGTTGATTTCCCCGAGCCCGAAGGACCGATAATCGCCACAAACTCGCTGTCTTTGATTGTGAAAGTGGCGTTTTTGACGGCAATGGTTTCTATATCTCCGTTCCTGTAAATTTTTGCGATATTTTTGCAATCAATCATTTTAGCGCGAACCTCCTTGGCCCGGGAGGCCCGGGATTCTAAAACCTCCGCTTGATTGCCGCGGCGATGTTTGGCTTGAAATAGTTTGCGCGCTAATCGCGCCTGCGACCACTTGATCGCCTTCTTTTACGCCGGAGATTATTTCAATAAATTCATCGCTTGCGAGTCCGGTTTCAACTTGCGCGCGTTTCGGGGCGTTTTCGTTGTTTTCCAATTCTACATACTGCGACCCTCCCTGCGATTTTACCGCGGAAATCGGCACCACAAGCGCGTTTGTTTTTATATCGGTGATTATGGCGGCCGAGACGCTCATACCGGGTTTTATTCGCTCATCCTGCGCGTCAAAAGAAATTTTAACGATGTAAGAAACCACTCCTTGCGAAACAGTGCCGATGGCGTCAATTTCCGCGACCTTGCCGGAAATGGAAAGATCCGGCACGGCGTCAAAAGTCAGAACGGCCTTTTGCCCGACTTTTATTTTAGCGACGTCAACCTCGTTTAAGGAAATTTCCGCGAGCCGCAGTTTTGTGATAAAGACAGCCGCGATCGCTCCGATGGAAACCGAATCGCCTTTTTTGAAATTAATTTTGGCCGCGACTCCGTCCGCCGGGGCGCGCAAAAAATAATCGGGGAGTTTTTCTTTGGCATCCAAGAGCGCGTTTTCGCGCTGCTTGACGGAAAGTTCCTGCGATTTCAAATCAAGATCGGAGTTTACGAAAGCATCCTTTTTATCTTCAATCGTTTGTTTCACGGAGAGGAGGTTTGTAAGGTGAGAGTTGGTTTTACCCGTATAATTGTTGAGAGCGGCAAAGTGGTTATCGGTCAGCGCGTTTGGTTTTAAAGAACGTTCAATTAATTTGTCTTTATAAAATTGAATGAGATTGGACGCGCTTTTTACCGATTCCGCGACAAGCTTTGTCGTGTCGTAAGTTTGCCTTATAAGTTTTTCTATGTCTGTTTCGCCGGAGAAGCGGGAGATATTTTTATAATCAGTAAAATTTTGGTCGTAAGCTTTGCGCGCGGTTTGATAAGCGTTCGCGGCGTCATCTTTATACAAAATAATTTTTTCATCGTAGAGTTTTACCGCGTCAGAATAATAATTAAGATTTGTTTGGCTGCTTGTAAAAGTGTTTCCGAAAAGCAAATCGTCCAAGCCGGCCATAATTGTCGGAAAGTCCAGAAAACCGTTTGAAATCGCGTTAAATCCGTCTTCGTGCGCTTTTTTTAAGTTTTCTTCAAGTTTTTCTTTTGAATTTGTAAGTTTTAATTTTTCCAAAGAAAGTTTCGCGTTCTCTAAGTTTACTTCCGCGTCGCGCACAGATTTTCGCGCGTCCCGCGCGTCAAGCTGAAGCAAAATTGCGCCGATTCCGACTTCATCGCCATTTTTTGCTCCGACATAGACTACATCGCCGGACGCTTTTGCTTTTATATCCACCTGATTGGAAGCTGAAATTTGACCGCTGCCGGAAACCGAAGCTGTGATTGTGCTAATTTTCGCGGCCGCCAAGATATATTTTATTTCTCCGCTCGGATCGGTCCATTTTTTATAACCCCAGTATCCGCCGTAAGCCAGCGCCAGTAAAATTAAAACCGCGGTAATTTTATGATTTAATATTAATTTTATAAATTTTTTAATCATGGTTGTAATATTATCATAAAAAACCTTAGGTGAAAATCAGTTGATGAGATGCCCCGAGTAAAATATAATGAATATGCGGAACTAAATATGCCGGTGTAGTTCAATGGCAGAACGGAGGACTCATAAGCCTTAAATAAAGGTTCGATTCCTTTCACCGGCACCAGAAAGGAAAAGTCAAAGAGTTTTGGTTCGCCTCGCTTTGCTCGGCGACT
>JBBTTT010000010.1:0-3730 GCA_038064095.1 Patescibacteria group bacterium
AATGGCTAAAATTAATTTATCGGAATTATCAATCGCTAAAGTCAGAGAGCTTTTGTTTTCCGGCGATTTTTCCAGCCGCGAGCTGGTGGAAATTTATCATCAGCAGATAAAAGAAAAAGACAAAGACATCCGCGCTTATCTGGAAATTTTTCAGGACGTTTACGAACAAGCCGAAAAACTGGACAAGCGCGTTAAGGGGGGAGAATCGCCGAAAGAACTTTTTGGCGCGCCGTTCGCCGTTAAAGACAACATTTTAATCAAGGATAAAAAAGCCGGCGCCGCTTCCAGAATTTTAGAATCTTATCGCGCCTCTTATGACGCTTTTGCGATAAAAAAACTTCGCGCGGCCGGCGCGCTATTTTTGGGCCGGACTAATATGGATGAATTCGCGATGGGGTCTTCCTGCGAGAATTCCGCTTTTGGCCCGACCAAAAATCCTTACGATTTGGAACGGGTTCCCGGCGGCTCTTCCGGCGGTTCAGCCGCGGCGGTCGCCGGCCAAATGTGCTTGGCGGCGCTGGGGTCCGATACGGGCGGTTCGGTGCGCGAGCCGGCCGCTTTTTGCGGGATTGTCGGATTAAAGCCCACTTATGGCGCGGTTTCGCGCTTCGGCCTGATCGCGATGGCCTCTTCTCTTGACCAGATCGGCCCTTTGGCTAAAAATATTGATGATGCCGAAGCGATTTTTAACGTCATCAAAGGCCGGGATCCGAAAGATTCCACTTCCTCGGATTATGAAATAAAAAAATGCGGCGCCAAACCGCGGGTGGGCGTGCCCAAAGAATTTTTTTCTCTCAAGGAAAAAGGGAAAGAAGGAATTGATCAGGATGTTTCCGCGGCGATAAACCGGGCGGTAGAAATATTTCGTTCTTTGGATTGCGAAGTAAAAGAAGTTTCCTTGCCTTCAAGCGAATACGCTCTGGCTTGCTATTATATCGTTATGCCGGCCGAAGTATCTTCCAATTTGGCGCGTTACGACGGCGTTCGTTACGGCCGGCGCGCCGAAGGCGAAATTTTGGAGGAAATTTACGCCAAAACAAGGGGAGATTTTCTCGGCAAGGAAGCGCGCCGCCGCGTTATTCTTGGAACCTACGTTCTTTCCGCTGGTTATTATGACGCTTATTACGGCCGCGCGCAAAAGGCGCGCCGGCTGATAAAAAAAGATTTTGAAAGAGTTTTTGAAGAAGTTGATGTTTTGCTTTCTCCGACGACGGCCGCGCCGGCTTTTAAACTCGGAGAAAAAGCGTTTGATCCTTTGGCGATGTATCTTTCGGATATTTTTACGGTTTCCGCCAACTTGGCGGGCGTGCCGGCTTTGGCGCTTCCTTTTGGCCGGACGAGCGGAAAAAACGGAGAAAAAAAACTGCCGATCGGCATTCAATTGATGGCACCCTGGTTTTACGAAGGAACTTTATTTGAAACAGGAAAACTTTTAGAAAAAAATATATGAACGAAATATCTTTAGAATCTTTTTTGTCGGGATTTAAAATTTTTTCTTTCATCGTTTCTTTTATTTTGATTGCCGTGATTTTTTACAGTCTGGTGAAAATTTTTAAGATTCTTTCCAAGAGACATCTGGCTGATTTTTTTGATGTTTGGAGCGAGTATCCGGCAGAAGCGAGAAATTCCCGCTGGCAGGAAGTAAAAAACAGGCTGAAATCGAAAAACGCTTCTGATTGGAAATTCGCCATTTTGGAAGCGGACGGCATTTTAGACGACGTGATGAAAAAAATCGGCTATCCCGGAGCCAATTTGGGCGAACGGCTGGTAAACATTGAACCGAGCGATTTTGATTCTTTGAGCGAAGTTTGGGAAGCGCATAAAGTCAGAAACCGTCTTGCTCACGAAGCCGCTGATTTTAAGCTTTCCAAAGAAAGAGCCGAAGAAGTGGTCGCACTTTACGAAAAAAGCCTCAAAGAACTGGAATATATTTCGTAATTCAAAGTGAACATAAAATGAAAACAGAAAATTTTTTCAAGCGGATCCAAAATGATTTTAAGAAAGCGGCGGCAAAAAATAATACCGCCGCCGCTTTGGTCGCGAAACTGCTTACTTTTGACCGGAGTCTGGCGTTTGACGTTTCGTTTCAGAAAAAAAACGGAAGCAGTCGGACCGTAAAAGGGTATCGGGTGCAGCATAACAACATTCTCGGCCCTTACAAAGGAGGATTGCGCTATCATGCCGATGTTTCAATGGATGAGATAAAGGCGCTTTCTTTTTTAATGACGTTTAAAAACGCCGTGATCGGCGTGCCGTTCGGCGGCGGGAAAGGAGGAATAGCGATTGACCCCAAAGCATTAGACGAACGAGAGCTGGAAGAGATGACCAGATCTTTTGCCCGTCAGCTCGCTCCGCATATCGGTCCTGAAAAAGACGTTCCCGCGCCGGATATGAATACCAATTCAAAAATAATGGCGTGGATTGCCGATGAATATGGCAAAATAACCGGCCGGCCGGCACCCGCCGTGGTTACGGGCAAACCGATTGAACTGGGCGGATCCGAAGGGCGCCTTGAAGCAACGGGTTACGGCGGAACGTACGCGCTTCTCGCGATTTTGAAATTTTTGAAGAAAAAGCCGGAAAATTTTACGGTTGCCATTCAAGGTTTCGGCAATGTCGGGCAGCACGCAGGGAAGTCATTGCGGCAAAACGGGTTTAAAGTCGCCGCGATTTCCGATTCAAAAGGCGGAATTTATGTTCCGGACGGTATTTCCGATTCCGATATTAAGGCATTGGTAGAATACAAAGCCGAAACGGGAAATCTTTTCAATAAGCGGATGATGGGGCAAATGATAGCGCCGGAAGAAGTATTGACGCTTCCGGTTGATATTATCGTCCCGGCGGCCCTTGAGAATGTAATTCATAAAGGTAATGTCCGTGGCATCCGCGCCGGGATTATTCTTGAAATGGCAAACGGTCCGACAACAAGCGAAGCGGATAAGATTCTCGTTGAAAATGGCGTAATGATTATTCCGGATATTCTCGCTAACGCCGGCGGAGTCGCGGTAAGTTATTTTGAATGGTTTCAAAATATGCGTAATGAGAGATGGACGAAAAAAGAAGTTTTTTCAAAATTAAAGAAAAAAATGGAACAGGCCGTAAATGACGTTTATAAAATTCATCGCGAAAAAAAAGTTACGCTGCGCGAAGCGGCGTATATGCTGGCGCTGGAAAGAATCCAAGCCAAATGGTTAAAAAAATAGTTTATTATGGATATTTTTTCGCATGGCCTCTGGGCCGGAGCCGCCTATAAAGCGATAAATAAGAGAGTAAAAAAACCGCTTAATGTCCTACTGGCCGGTTTTTGGGGGATATTCCCCGATTTATTCGCGTTTACGATTCCGTTTGTCTGGCTGTTTTGGAATTTAATTTTCGGAGGATTAAATTTTTCCGATATTCCCCGGCCCGAAGAAGTTGAGCCGGTTCAAAAAGACGTGTTCCCGGTTTTTCGTTTGGCTTCAATGCTCTACAGCATCAGCCACAGCGCGATTATTTTTCTCGCCGTTTTTGGGATAATTTATCTTGTTTTTCGGCGCCCGATTTGGGAACTTGGCGGATGGTTTATTCATATTATTTTTGATATTCCGACGCACTCGTATAAATTTTATCCGACGCCGTTTCTCTGGCCGTTCTCTGATTGGACTTTTAACGGATTTTCCTGGGGGACGTTGCGGTTTCTCATCCCGAATTACGCGGCAATAATTATTATTTATCTGCTTCTTCGTAATAA
>JBBTTT010000011.1:0-8077 GCA_038064095.1 Patescibacteria group bacterium
CCGCGGCGGTTACCGCCGCGGAGACCGGCCATCTTATTTTTTCTTCTCTTCACACCAATAACGCCGCCCAAACCATTGATCGCGTTCTTGATTCTTTTCCGCCGGCCCAGCAAAATCAGATTCGTTCCCAGCTGGCCAGCACCATCATCGGGATTTTTTCCCAACGTTTAATTCCTCGGGTTTCCGGAGGGCTTATTCCGGCTTACGAGCTTTTGATCGCCAACCACGCCGTCAGAAATTTAATTCGGGAAAATAAAGTTCATGAAATTGATATGGTCATTGAAACCAGCTCTGACGCGGGGATGATCAGTTTTAACCGTTCTCTGATGGAATTGGTCAGGCAAGGGGAGATTACGATGGAAAACGCGCTGGCTTATTCTTTAAATCCGGCCGCGCTGCAAGCGCTGTCTAAATAATAATTATGCTTTTTAATTATCAGGCCCGCACGCCGCAGGGGGAAATGAAATCAGGCAATATTGACGCCGCTTCCACGGAAGGCGCTCTGGCTTCTCTTCAGCGCCACAATCTTATCGTGATTTCTTTGGAGTCGGCTGAAAAATCAATTCCTTGGCATAAGAGGGGTATTGATTTGTTTGAACGGGTTAAGATGCGCGATGTGGTCATCCTGTCCCGCCAGCTTTCCACGCTTTTTGAAGCTAAGGTGCCGGTGGTAGAATCTTTAAAAGTTCTTATCGCGGAAACCACCAATCCGCTTTTAAAAAAACGGCTGGCCGATGTTTTAGAAGACATTGAAAACGGCACTTCCATTTCCGAAGCTTTAGGCAAGCACCCCGAAATTTTTTCCAAATTTTATGTCAATATGGTCAAGTCCGGGGAAGAATCCGGAAAGCTGAATGAAGTTTTTTCTTATTTAGCCGATTATCTGGAACGTTCTTACGATTTAACCGTTAAAGCCAGAAACGCTTTTATTTATCCGGCTTTTGTTTTGACCGCTTTTACGGTGGTAATGATTTTGATGCTGGTCGTGGTTATTCCGCGGCTTTCAACTATTTTGACTGAAACCGGCCAGGCGATTCCTTTTTACACAAAAGTTATCATCGCTTTCAGCGAGTTTTTAAGGGATTTCGGCGTTCTGCTTTTGGTTTTTTTGGCGATCGGCGTTATTTTTTTCTGGCGTTATCTTCAGACCGGCGCGGGCCGAATGGCTTTTTCCCGCTTTCAATTGTCCATTCCCATCGGTGGCGAGCTTTACAAAAAACTTTATTTGGCGAGAATGATGGATAATCTGCAGACTCTTTTAGTGGGCGGCGTTTCCGTGGTGCGCGCTCTGGAAATTACTTCAGACGTGGTGGGCAACGAAGTTTACACGGCGATTCTGAAAGACACCATTTCCATGGTTAAATCCGGCAGCCCGATTTCCGAGGCGCTTTCCCGCTATAAGGAAGTCCCGTTGCTGGTGTCCCAATCCGTGAAAATCGGCGAAGAAACCGGCAAGCTGGATTTTATTTTAAGTACGATTGCGCGTTTTTACCGCCGGGAAGTGGATAACGCCGTGGATAATATCGTCAGCTTGATTGAACCGGTAATGATTATTCTTTTGGGGCTGGGAGTCGGCGTTTTGGTCGCCGCCATTCTTGTGCCGATTTACAACATTTCAACGGGATTTTAAATTTTTAGTTATTCACACTTTTTATTCGAAAAAAAACGAATTATAATGTATTATAATAGTGATAAACAAGGTCGATAAAAAAGAAAATTAAAATATATACGCGTATATGTTTTTAAGAAAAAATAAAGGTTTTACGCTTATTGAGCTTTTAGTGGTCATTGCCATTATCGGCATTCTGGCTTCGGTGGTGCTCGCTTCTTTGAATACCGCGCGCAAAAAGGGCCGCGATGCTCGCCGGGTGGCGGATATCAAGCAAATTCAGCTTGCTTTGGAGCTGTATTTTGACGCCAATAAAGAATATCCGGATGTTCTTCTCACTAAATTAAATCCCACTTATTTGCCGGCCGTGCCCGATGATCCTTTGACAGGCGCTTATTTATACGACGCTTACACTACTTCAACCAATCCTCCGGTGGCGGGAGATGATTGCACTGAAGCCAGCGAGATGTGCCTTTCTTACCATTTGGGCGCTGATCTTGAAGAAAATACCAATCCGGCTTTGAATTCTGATATGGACGCTGACGGGAATACCGTTGACGGGCCGGATGCCGACGGATGCGCCGATGCTTCAGGGCGCTATTGCTACGATGTCAGGCCGTAATTTATTCGGCGATTTCCGGTATTTTAAAACCCCCCGCCATGGCGGGGGGTTTTGTATTTGCTAAATAACGAGTTATCATTTAATTAATGACGGGAATTTTAATTTTTATTCTTGGATTAACAGTGGGGAGTTTTTTGAATGTGTTGATTTTACGATTGAATACCGGAGAATCCGTCGTTCGGGACCGTTCGCGTTGTCTTGCTTGCGGCTCGGAATTGAAGTGGTTTGAACTTATTCCGATTTTTAGTTTTTTAATTCAGATCGGCCGATGCCGGACTTGCAAAAGCAGAATATCTTGGCAATATCCGATCGTGGAGCTGGCCGCGGCCTTGATTTTTTATGCTTTGTATTTGAAATGGCTGGCTGTTTGGCCGCCGAATATCCCGCTATTCCTTTGGTGGCTGGCTTTCTGGTCAATTTTCTTAACGCTGGCGATTTATGATTTTCATCATAAAATTTTGCCCGATGTTTTGGTTTATTCTTTGGGGGTTATTGCGGTTTTGGGCGGAGCGGTTTTCTCAAAAAAAGATTTTTGGACGGCTTTGGCGATCGGGATGCTGTTTTTTCTGTTTTTCGCCGGTCTTTGGCTGGTTTCCAAAGGAAAATGGATGGGGTTGGGCGACGCCAAGTTATTTTTCATTGTCGGCGTATTTTTCGGCTGGCCTTTGGCGCCGGAGGCGATGTTTTTTTCTTTTTGGCTCGGAGCTATAATAAGCGGTATAGCGATTTTTTTTAAAAGGTCGTTAAATTTAAAAAGCGAGATCCCTTTCGGACCGTATATTTTTTTAGGATCAATAATCGCTTTTTTCTGGGGGGATCTTATTTTTTCTTGGTATTTAAAAATAATTTTTAATCTATAAAAATGAACGTTAAACAAGCTATTCTCTGGATTTTTGCGGGAGCAATTATTATCGGCGGATTGTCTTATTTTGGCTTATCGCCGCGAACCGGACAATTTTCTTTAAATTCGGACAGCGCTGAAAACGAAGAAGGAAGATATATTCTGGTGCTTGATTACGGCAATGGAAAAATAAGAAAATTCAGCGGTGAAATGGGAGCGGAAACAACCAGAGCGTGGAATTTGCTTCAGCAGGCCTCGGCCCAATCGGCGGTGCCGGTTGAAATTGAAGACGGATTTCTTCCCCGCTCCATTGATGGAGTAAAAAACTCCGAACAAGGCAAATGGATTCTGTATGTGAACGGAACAAGACAGACCAGCGGCCCTTTTGAAGTAATGGTCAAGCGGGGGGACACGGTGGAATTTAAATATGAAAAATAAAGGATTCACGATTATAGAAATGCTGATTACGATGGGGGTGTTCGCGTTAATCAGTTCTATGGTTTTGGCGAATTATCCCAGATTTTCCGAGCGGCTGACTTTGGAACAAACCGCCCAAAAAATCGCCCTGTCTTTCCGGGAGGCAAAAATAATTTCTTTAACGGTCGGAGAATTTAAAGTTGGAACAGAATCTTTTTTTCCCGGGTATGGCGTGCATTTTGACGCCAGCGGAAACGGAGACGATAAAAGATATTTGATTTTTTCCGATCTTGACGCCAATAAAAAATATATAGAGTCCGATGATGGAGAGAAAGATGTTTTTATAATCCAAAGCTCTGCTTTTATTTCCGGAGCTTGTTTTGGAGAAGAAAATGATGAGAGTTTAGGCCAGTGCGAGGTTTATAATCAAGCAAAAATTTTAGATGTTGTTTTTACGAGGCCAAAGCCCAGCATTGATTTTTATGACGGAGACAGAAGCCAATGGCGGAATGAGCAGAATGTCAGTATTTTTGTCGTTAATCCCGAAAGCGACGTTAAAAAAATAATTATCTGGAAAACCGGGCAGATAACGGTGAAATAATTTAAAATTATGAGTCAAAAATCAGGAATCAAGCCAAAAAATAAATTCGGCGGGTTTAGTTTATTGGAAACTCTTGTGGCTTTGGCAATTTTGAATGCCGCCATTTTGGGGCCAATTACTTTAGCCATCAGCAGTATTCGTTCGGCCAGTTTGTCTCATAACATCGCCGTTGCTTCTTTTTTGGCCGAGGAAGCGGCGGAATTGGCGCGCGCCAAGCGTGAAGAAAATATTTACGCGGCCGGCAATTGGCTGGCCAATCTTGACAGTTGCGCGGTCGGCAGTCCCTGCCGTATTTCAATGGCCGCGAACGGCGAGATCAGCGTTGTTTTTTGCGGCGGATCGTGCGCGCCGCTTAATTATGATTCCGATACCGGTTTGTATTGGTATGAAAGCGGAGATGCTTCAATTTTTACCAGAACTTTCACGATTGAGGAAATAGAAAATGAAAAAGAAGCGAAAATCTTGGTGACGGTAAGCTGGAAAGAGCGTTTTTTGGGCGGCGATAAAAATGTCCGGCTGGAAAGTCGTCTTTTTAATTGGCATTAAAATAAAAAAATGAAAAACGCAAAACGAAAAACGCAAAATACCGGTTTTACTCTTCTTGAAATGATCGTGTCTTTGGGAGTTTTTTCCACGGCGATTTTGATTATTTTAGGGTCTATTTTGTCTATCAGCGATGCCCAGAAAAAAACGATCAGCCTTCAGTCCGTTGAAGACAATTTGCGTTTCGCTGCGGACGCGATGTCCAGAGAAATCCGCACCGGCTCCGTTTACAATTGCGAGGGGGGAAGTTCGGCATCCGATTGTCCGGCGGGATCGCCGATTTTCGCTTTTGACTCCATTGAGGGAAACAGAATTATTTACCGTTGGAACGCCGTCAATAAAAGTATTGAGGAGTCGGAAGATAACGGTTCAAGTTATTATCCGATAACCGGCAGTAATTTAAAAATAGAAAACCTAACTTTTCGCGTTTTTGGAGCGGAATTTCTTGACGGCAAACAGCCGCGGGTAACGATGACGATAAAAGCGTTCGCCGGCGAAGAAAAAGCCAAAACCCGTTCTGAATTCAATATTCAAACGACTGTCGCTCAAAGGGAGTTAGATTCATAATTATGCTAAGACCGATAAAAAACAAAGGGATAGCGCTTTTATTTTCAATTTTAATGCTAAGCATGGTTTTTACCGCCAGTTTGGCGATTTTTCAGATTATTTTCACCGGACTGAAACTTTCCGAAAGCGTGCGCGATTCCCAACTCGCTTATTATGCCGCGGATTCAGCCGTGGAATGCGCTCTTTATGTGGATTTGGAAAGCGAAGAATTCGGCCAGTCGGGAAAACCGAAAGTGCAGGATGACTGCTCGGGCGTTGATTCGAACGATATTGAAAAATTACAAGGCAGCTGGGCAAACGGCGCTGTTTTTATCGTGAATTACGACAATGGCTCTTGCGCGAATGTGACGGTGGATAAAACCGGAAGCGGGGGATTTGGAACATTTATTTCCGCTTTGGGATTTAATGTTTGTCAAGACACGCCGAGAAAATTTAATCGCAGTTTGGAAGTGAAATATTAATTTTTTATGAATAAGTCCGAAATTAAAGCTCGCGTAGAAAGGCTTAAAAAAGTCATCAATTACCATCGTCATCTTTATCATGTTTTGGACAGGCAGGAAATTTCCGACGCGGCGCTGGATTCTTTAAAACACGAATTAAAAAAACTTGAAGATGATCATCCGGATTTGATAACGCCCGATTCTCCCACGCAAAGGGTCGGCGGCCAGCCGCTGAAAAGTTTTAAAAAAGCGGTTCATCGCGTTCCGATGCTTTCTCTGGAAGATATTTTTGAGGAAAAAGAATTTTTTGATTGGCTGGAACGGATAAAAAAGAAAGAGCCGTCTTTAATTAAACCAGCGCTTTTCGCGGAAAAAAAATACGATGGCTTGGCTTTAAGTTTGCTTTATAAAAACGGCGTTTTGAAAAAAGCGGCGACGCGCGGAAACGGCGAAACAGGCGAGGATGTGACTCAGAACGCCAAAACCATTGAGGCTATTCCTTTGCGATTGGAGTTGATGTTAGCATTGGATATTGATAAAAAAAAAGCGGAAGCCGCCGTAAAATCCGGTGTTTTGGAAGTGCGGGGGGAAGCGTTGATCAGTAAGAAAGAATTTGATCGCATCAATAAAGAACAAAAACAGCGGGGCGGACAGATATACGCCAATCCCCGCAATTTAGCCGCCGGCTCTATCCGTCAGCTTGATTCCCGAATTACGGCGTCAAGAAAACTTGATTTCATCGCTTACGATTTGATCGCCGATCTTGGACAGAAAAAACATTCGGAGGAACATAAAATTTTATCCGTCTTGGGATTTAAAACCGATCCGGAAGCAAAAATACTTGAACAGCCGGAACAGATTTTCCCGTTCCGAAAAAAAACAGAGAAAGAACGGAATGAGCTGCCTTATGAAATAGACGGTTTGGTGGCGGTGGTGGATGACAATGTTTTGTTTAAAAAACTCGGCGTGGCGGGCAAGGCGCCGCGGGCGGCCGTTGCTTTCAAATTTTCTCCTTTGGAAGCGGCCGCCAAAGTTAAAGACATAATTATTCAGGTGGGGAGGACCGGCGTTTTGACGCCGGTGGCGATTTTAGAACCGATAAAAATCGGCGGAGTGACGGTTAGCCGCGCCACGCTTCATAATGAAGATGAAATCAGGCGGCTGGAATTAAAAATTAACGATACGGTCATTGTCGGCCGGGCCGGAGACGTAATTCCAAACATAAAAAAGACGCTTAAGGCTTTAAGAAGCGGTAAAGAAAAAGATTTTGAAATGCCGAAAAAATGTCCGGTTTGCGGCCAGCCGGTCAAACGCGAAAAATCCGGAGCGATCCACCGCTGTGAAAATAAAAAATGCCAGGCGCGCTCTTTGAGACAGCTTTATTATTTCGTTTCCAAGCAGGGTTTTGACATTGAAGGTTTGGGGCCGAAAACCATCAATGCTTTATTCGGACAGGGCCTTATTCAGGACGCGGCCGATCTTTTTTCCTTAAAAGAAGGCGACCTTGCGCCGCTTGAACGTTTTGCCGAAAAGTCGGCTCAAAATATCATTAAATCCATTGCTTCCAGAAAAGAAGCGGGATTCGCGCGATTTATCCGTTCTTTGGGAATCCTCAATGTTGGAGAAAAAACCGCTCAAGATTTGGCCGATTATTTCGGCTCTCTGAAAAAACTGGAAAAAGCCGGCCGCCAGGAGTTGGAGAATATTCCCAATATCGGAGAAGCGGTGTCTCAAAGCATTTATGATTGGTTTCGCGACCCTTATTGCCGGTCATTCTTAAAAAAATTGCTTAAAAATGTTAAAATAAAAAATGTCAAAACGAGAAAATCCGGCAAACTTAAAGGTTTGACTTTCGTCTTAACCGGAACATTAAGGAATTTAAGCCGCGATGAAGCCAAAGCTAAGATTTATGAGCTTTCCGGGAATGTTTCGGAAGCTGTTTCCAAGAAAACCGATTATGCGGTGATTGGGAAAGAACCCGGGTCAAAACTGGCTAAGGCCAAAAAACTGGGAGTTAAAATTTTAAATGAAACAGAATTTTTAAAATTGATTAAAGATTGATTCAAAATTCAAAATTGGAAATTAAAAATTATAAAATAAAAATAATTCATGGATATTCAAAAATTAGCTCAATTAGCGCGGATAAAACTGGATAAAAAAGAACGGGAATCTTTTGGCAAAAATTTGGAGTCTGTTTTGGATTATATCGGAAAATTGAAAGGGGCAAAAATAGATAACGCGCCGGAATCGGCTTATATTTTGGCCGCGGAAAATGTTTTCCGTCCTGACGAACCGCCGAAAGAACCGTTCGGGAATCCGGCGGAATTATTGGAAGCGGCGCCGAAGAAAGAAAGAGGATTCGTGAAAGTTAAGAAAATTTTTAATGGCTAAAATTAATTTATCGGAATTATCAATCGCTAAAGTCAGAGAGCTTTTG
>JBBTTT010000012.1:0-2664 GCA_038064095.1 Patescibacteria group bacterium
TCAACCCAGCGATGGAAAAAACCCAAATTATCGTCCGAGATATCAAGTTTTTGAGTAATTATCAATAACTTCATAAAGTTTTACCGCAATCCTCCCATAATTTTTTGTATGCCCGCAAATACTCTTCTTTTGTCGGCATTTTTGCCAAATACCCAGTATTCGGCATTTTTAATTCTCCCCGGACGGCTTTGAGAATTTTTTCTTTAAGCTGTTCTTTGTTGCCAACTTCAAAAATATTCTCCTTTGGCAGAATTTCATCGGCAACGCCGACATCGCTGGAAATTACGCGGCAGCCGGAAACAGCGGCTTCAATAAGCGTCCGGCCGTAGCCTTCGTAATTGGAAGTCAGCAGAAATAAATCAGCGGTTTTATAATACGACGCGAGATCGTCCGCCCAATCCTCAATAATTATATTTTCGTTAATTTTTAAGTTTGAAATTTTGGATTCAAGATTTTCTTTTTCCGGCCCGTTGCCGGCGATAATCAAGCCGATTTTAGGATAATCTTTTATCACTTCGGCCATCGCTTCAACGGCCAAGCCGATATTTTTTTCAGCCGTCAGACGCGACGCCGTTAAAATAATAAAATCAAACTGCGGATATTTTCGGCGGAGATCGGTTTTCAGCGGCGCGTTTTTTATTTTTTCAGCATCAATAAAAATCGGCAGAACAGAAATTTTGGAATTTAAAATTTGTCCGCCAGCTGGCGGATTGGAGTTTAGCAAGCTTTTTATTCTTTCCGAGACAACGCGGACGCAAGCGGCGCGGGAAATTAAAAATTTGGCGAGCCGGACGCGGATTTTATTCAAAAAAGACTCTTGCCGAAAATAAGAGTTTAAAAAATCGGTGTGAATCTGAAGTTGAAGCGGAATTTTGAATTTACGCGCGACCAGCCAGCCGGCCAGACCGATTTCAAAAGGATCCTGACTCGTGATAAGAAACTTGCCGCCAGAATTTTCAATTATTTTTTTAGCGATTTTTACGGCGTCAAAAATATAACACCATCGGCTGAATGAGTTTGTCGGATAAAGAAAAGTATTTTCTGAAAGCGCGATTCTTTGGAGATTCTTGATTCTTTTTGTAAAAACAATGATATACAATTGCTCCGCCAAGCGGCCATACTCAATCATTCTCTGCCTGGCTTCAGAGCCGTCTTCAAAAATCTTCTTATCGGTGCCGATCATTAAAATCTTCATAATAAGTGTTGTATTCTTGAATTACTGCTGGGGTTTGACGGCATTCAATTATGAATTTAATTTATCAAAAAAACAAACAAAAAGAAAGCCACCTTTTAGCAAAAGGTGGCGAACTTGATTGGGGTGGGATGCACGAGGCGAGTTCAGGCGAGAACGCCTGCGGTCATAAGCAACTTCACGGCGGCAGGCTTCAAAACCTTGAACTGCAGGCCGCGCCACTCCGAGATTTCCTCTTTCGAGTCCCCGTAGCGGTCAATGCGGTACAGTTGGTTCCGAGCGATGACATACCTGGCGTGTTCTGCCACATAATCAACGCCAGAAGCTTCCACCGTCGGCTTCGTTCGGGCCATGCTTCCAATGAGACTGGGCCGTATGACAAAGTTCCAGAAGGAATCCAACTCGCCGAGGATGATAAAGAGCTCACCATTCTCCAGTTCGCTGGAGATCCGCTGAAAATCTTTGGTGGACAAGTCGCCGAAGCCTAACTTCTCGCCGGACTTATTGTACCAGCCGCTATTGTGGGTCATCTTGGTGTCACCGCCACGCATCTGCCCACACCGGAGGCCGAACAGGTTACTCGTCGAGTAGAACTCGTGTCCGTACATTCCATTGGTCAGCTGTGCCATAAAGCACCTCCTTTCAATTAGTTGGTTGTTGAATTCCTACAACACATAATCAAGAAAATCAAATTTCTAATCTAATGTGCCGCAAGAAAATTGACCAAAGACATTAAAGAACAACCCTTAATTTACTGATTTAAGTATAACAAATATGAATCTATCTGTTAAAGGGGCGTAAGTTTTACCAGTTTATCCGCCTGTTTTGATGATTGATTATTAAATACTTCTATCGTTTTTTCTAATTGTTCGTCCGTAGCGTCTTGTAGTTTAGGTGAAAAATTACTCATAATTTTACGCTTTTAACACATTACCGATTTCCTTTTGCCCGATTATGTGTCTTGCAAAGCATTTGGCAGTTTTTAGCCGCAGTCGCGCCGCCTTTACTCCAAGCCGAAACATGGTCGGCATCCATATCGCTCAAACTCCAAATTTTCGCTTTGTTTGCGTCGTGTCCAATAGCACAATGCGGGCAGTTTGATTTCTCTTTAATTTTCGCCTCACTTATTTGTTTCGAATAAACAGATCTCTTGGTCGCTTCATCAAAAATACGGACATCTAGCAACTTCGTATCAACTGAGCCGCCAAGGATATATTCAAAAATACCTTTGTGGTTTTTTATATACGGATCGCTATAGAACTTACGCACCTCGGCCGATACTTTCGCCGGATTGTATGCCTTTTTATGATACTGCTCATACAGTCGTCCCCATTCTAGTCCACACATTTCGCTTTCTACATCGGTAAATACGCCAGATACCCAGTCAATAACACTGTTGAAATACTTTTTTAACTCGTTGATATTTTTGTCGTTGCGATGAATACTCATGTAATCATCAATATTTCCTTTAC
>JBBTTT010000013.1:0-11228 GCA_038064095.1 Patescibacteria group bacterium
TCGTTTCGTGGTCGCGCATTTCTCCGATCATCGCTACATTGACGTCTTCCCTGAACATTGACCTTAAAGCGCGCTTAAAATCGTAAGTGTCGCTTTGGACTTCGCGCTGGTCAATAATTGATTTATCCTGAATAAATATGTATTCAATGGGATCTTCCACGGTAATAATGTGCTCGGCTCTCTCATGATTTATCACGTCAATCATGCTCGCCAAAGTCGTGGATTTGCCGTGTCCGGTCGGACCCACCGCCAAGAAAAATCCTTGCCCTTTTCGGGTGAAAGACAAAAGAGTTTCAGGCAGATTTAGAGATTTAATGTCTTTTATCCCTACGGGAATAAGCCGCAAAGCCATCCCCAAAAATCCTCTTTGGTAGAAAGCATTAACCCGAAATCTTACTTTATCCTGAAAATTATACGAAAAATCAATCTCTCTTTTTTCAAAAAGTTCTTTTTGCCGATCTTCTTTAAGCATCGCGAAAATCAGCCCCGCGGTGTCTTCCGGCGTTAATATCTGCTTTTTAAGCAAAGGGATAAGCTCGCCGGAAATTCTGACCGTAGGGTGGCGCCCCACTGAAATATGGAGATCGGAAGCGCCTTCTTTGGCCACGATCATTATTAAATCCGCGAGTTCTTTTTGGTAATCTTTCACCCCGTTAGAAGTTGTCATATTTTATTTTCCAATAAATTTTTTAATTTTTCCGTCACTTCCGTCGGCGTATTATACGCTTTGACAATGTAATCATCCACCCCCATCTGCGTTCCTTTTTCCACGTCTTTTTTTTCGCCTAAATTGGAAAGGACGACAAAAATGGCTTTGGGGATTAATTTTTCCCGCTTCATCACCTTAAACATCTCAAAACCGTCAATATTCGGCATCACAATGTCAAATAAAACTAAATCCGCCTGATAACCCTGCCGCGCCTTTTCCAGCGCCTCTTCGCCTGATTTGGCTATCTCCACTTCAAAACCGGCGCCGCGAAATTTTGTTACGTACATATCCAAAAGAAAATCATCGTCTTCCACTATAAAAATTTTATATTTTTTTTGGAACATTTTTTGTTTAAGGCGATGTGGTTTGCCAGCCTTTGGTTTTGCCTAAAATACTGTCTGTCTCTAAATTATACCTTATTTGATAACTAAAACCATCCTCCAAAACTTGATAGCAATAAACATAAGAATTGGAATCGCCGCAAACGCCGCTTATTTTTCCCAAAGGATCAATGGGCAGGGCGGGAATGACTCCGACCCCCAGAAGCG
Organism: Patescibacteria group bacterium; assembly: GCA_038064095.1. Taxonomy (GTDB): domain Bacteria; phylum Patescibacteriota; class Minisyncoccia; order JACROR01; family JACROR01; genus JACPLO01. Next base: position 1,258 of record JBBTTT010000013.1, read on the forward strand.
CGTCTCTCAAGCAAGAATCAGCGCCGACTATGACTTCTCCTTCCCCTTCGCAAGGAAAAACGCCGGCATTATTCACATAAAGATCAAGCGAATTCCGAATTTGCTTTATGTCGTGCTCTCTCGTGGAATCCCGGCTTTTGGCTTTAAGATCGCGGTAGCCAAATAGAACAAAGGAAAGGATCATGCCCCCGATCGCCAAAACAACCAAAATTTCCAAAATCGTAAACCCCGTATTTTTCGTTTTTCGTTTTTCGTTTTGCATTTTTTATATAATCTCTTCCAATTCTTCAAGCCCGACTTTCCCTTCCAAGACTTTTAAAATTCCGTCTTCGCGCATATTAATCATCCCCTGCTGGCGCGCCGCCTTCATAATATTGGGTTCGGTCGGATCAGAAATAATGGTTTTTTCCAATTCCGGCGTAATCGCGATAACTTCGCTTACCGCGACGCGCCCTTTGGTCCCTTTTGGGCAAATAGCCGAGGGTATCGCTTGATAAATCTTCGGCGGTATTTTTACGCTCTTTTTAATTTCCGGAGGAATTCCAGCCATTTCTTTTTCCAAAATCTCTTTTATCTTTCCGGATGTCGGAATTTCCTTTCGCGATTCCGGACAAAGAGTTCTGGCTAATCTTTGAGCCATGGCTAAAATAAGAGTGGGAGCGATTAAATAAGAATCCACCCCCATGTCAACCAATCGGGGGATTACTCCCACGGCCGAATTGGTATGGAGAGTGGAAAGCACCAAATGGCCGGTTAAAGCCGCGTGAATGGCCAATTGAGCCGTTTCTTTATCCCTTATTTCGCCGACCATGATCACGTCCGGATCCTGGCGCAAAATTGAACGCAAGCCGTTGGCAAAACTATAACTGATCTCCGGCCTTACTTGGGACTGGTTGACTCCTTCCACATTATATTCCACCGGATCTTCCAAACTGACCACATTGCTTTTCTCCTGGTTTAAAATCTGAAGCATCGCGTAAAGCGTAGTCGTCTTGCCGGAACCGGTCGGGCCGGTAATTAAAATCAGGCCGTAAGGACGATTAAGCGCCTTTTTAATTTCTTCCAAATTTCTTCCCGAAAATCCGGCCTCCTCAAGCGTTTTTACTCCCCTTTCAACATCCAAAATCCTGATGACGACTTTTTCTCCAAAAAAAGCGGGGAAAGTGGAAACTCTAAAATCAATTTCCCTGTCTTCAATCCTGGCTGAAAACCGGCCGTCTTGCGGTTTTCGCTTCTCATCAAGCTGCATATTGGTTAAAATCTTTATGCGGGAAACGATCGCCTCGTGCACCTTATAGGGCAGAACTAAACTGGTATGCAAAATACCGTCCACTCTGAACCTTATTCTCAAATGGTCGCGCTGGGGTTCAATGTGAATGTCGGAAGCGTTTCCTTCCGCGGCATGACGAAGCATTACCGCCACTACTTTAATAACAGGCGTTTCTTCAACAAATCTAAGTTTTTCTTGCGTCTCTTTCGGCACCGCTTTTTCCGCTTCCGCCAGCATGCTTTCCAGTTCTCCCAGCGCCTTGGTTACTTCTCCGCCCAAGCCTTTATATTCTTCAAACACCGATTCAAAATCCGACTTGCTGATCAAAAAAATCTTGTAGGGCATATTGATCTTGGCGGAAATAAAATTTAAAGCCTCGCGGGCGGTGATGTCATACGGATCCACCATTCCCACCTCTAAAACTCCTTCGCTTATTCCAAAAGGGACAAACCAGTAATGTTTGGCGGACTCCTCCGGCACTAATTTTAAAATATCAAAAGGGATTTTGATTTTTTTTAAAGATTTTACGGGTACTCCTAAAACTTCGCTTTTCGCCTTTAAAATCTCAATTTCAGGAAATCCTTTTTCCAAAAAAATATCTTCCAAAGGAACGCTCCGGGAAGCCGCTTCTTGTTTTATTTTGTTTAATTCTTCTCCGGAGACGATATTTTTCTCCGCGAGAAGATCGGCAAATCTAATGTCCATTTGAGTTTATCAAGTTATAAAATTTATCAAGTTCATCAAGTTTATTCTATCGGCAGAAAAGGATTTTTTCTCCCTTTTGCGTCCGGAATTTCAACGGTCGGCGACAAATTAATCAATCCTTTATAAAGAGAGTTTTCAAAAAAGGCGACATCTATTTTTATTTTCTGCATTTTTGCCAGCGCGTTAAGCAATTCTCTCGGCTCGCCCGCCGCTTCGTTCGCCGATAAATCTTTTTTCACGACTTCAATTTGGCCGGAAGAAGAAAAATTAAAATACCAGAAGCCGGCCGCCGCCAGCGCCCCGATAACCAAAATTGATATCAAAATATTTTTTATCATAATTTTATTTATTTAAGTTTCTAACGGGATTTTGAAAATACGCCTGAGCGGAAATATTAAACTCGTAAAAATCGCTTTCCCCGGCGTTAAATGACAGCGTCTTTATGTCAATGACGCGCAAAGAATTTTCCAATTTGGAAAGAAAAGATTTCAAAGAATTATAAGAACCGTCCATTGCCAATGATACGGACGCAATTTCATACAGCGGTTTTTCTTTGGGGATAATCGCTTTTTTTTCGCCTTCAATCGCGAATTTTACGTCAATTTTCTTGAGAAGAAGCCCGTTTTCCTCCGCTAAATTTTGAAATTCCAGCACTAAATCTCCTTCCCCGGCCGCCAAAGGAACAATCTTAGAAATACGATCGTAATCCCGCGCGCTGATTGAATTATAAACTTGCGTCAATTCATTTTTAGATTTTCTTAAATCATAAAAACGGCTCAAAACGCCTTCCAAATCTCCGATGTCTTTTGACAGATTTTTGATATTTTCGGTAACTGGCACGCTCCAACCGAAAAACATTCCTCCGGCCGCTCCGATAAAAATAATGGCGATTATGACTTGTTTCATAAATTTAATTTTTTACAAACTTAATTTGCTAAGGGCCGTATTTAATGAATTTCGGATCCAAAATCATTGTCAGGGTAAAACCGACCAGTCCTCCTTTTTTTAAAGAAAGATTGGACAGCGATATATTTTTCAAAAATTCATTCTTTCTTAGAATTAAAATCTGCTGAGCTAAAGCCAAAAAACCCTTTGCTTCTCCGCTAAACGCCAAAGACGGCTGTTCCCCGAATTCATAATTGAAATTCAAAAATCTGACTTCCGGCAAAGTATTTTTCTCAAAAAAATCAAAAACGCGGGAAAGAGCTTTATGATTGTCCAGGACAGCCTTGGCTGTCTCTATGGAAACGGCGGTTTTAGAAAAATCTTCCAAAGAAACAAGGTCAAATTCTTTTTTAATTTTATCCAAATCTCCGGTTAAAATCCGCAAATCGCTTTCCAAGACGCCGCGATAAAACCACGCGCCAATCAAAAAACCAAGAGAAATAACAAAAATAACCGCTGAAACTACGATCAAAAAACTAAAACCCCGCCCCTTATTATAGGAGGGATTTGGAACAGCGGTTTTAGAAATGAAAGACGATGATTCAACCATTTTAATAAATATAAATTTTTAATTATTATTTTAACCCTCTTAAGGCCAAACCGACGGCTGTCGCGAAATTCGGCCCGATTTCTTTAAACGCCGGCTCTAAAAAAGCCGGATATTCCAATTTCGCGAAAGGATCGGCCAGATTGACTTCCAAACCGAATTTATTTATTGAAAAATCCTTTATTCCCTTCAGAAGCGCTCCGCCTCCGGTCAGCGCCACGCGACTGACGGAACGGCCGTGCCTGATGCGATAATCGGCGGAAAAGCCGGCCGCCTCCGAAAAAATATAATCCAAAATCGGGCTGATTACTTCTCTTATCTCCCGATGCTCCGGCTGGTCGGACAGGCCCGTTTCTCTTTTTATTTTTTCCGCGCGGGGAAAATCAATGCTCAACGAACGGGAGAGCATATCGCTGATGTCCTGGCCACCTTTATCCAAACTGTGAGCCGCTCTGACAATGCCGTAATCCACAATGGCCATTTTAGTGGAAGAAACCCCTAAATCAATTAAAAGAACGGGTGTTAATTCTCGCCCCAAAGAAGACCGCACCATGCTGAATATCTCCACCTCAAAAGCGATTGATTTTAAATCAACGCCCGCCAAAAGCGAACGCTGGCGCGTTAAAACATCCTTATGAATGACAACCAAAAGCGCTTGAATCGTCTCCTTTTTGAGTCGGTCGTCCGATCTCTTATCTTCCGCCCCGCTGTCTTCCGCGCTGTATTCTTGCGGCAACACCCACCAATCCATTTCCACTTCCGAAATAGGCACCGGAATGTAGCGCCTTGCCTCGTAAGGAATCGCTTGAACCAGATCGCGATCCGACATTTTTGGAAGTTCAATCGTCGTCACAAAACTATTTTTAAGAGAAACGGAACTGACCACTCTTTTTGCCTTAGTTCCCGATTCTCCCATAAGATCTTCCAGCATTTCCATTTTTTTGTCTTCCGGAAGAAGCGCCGCCCGCCCCACGTCAATGCCGGCGTAACGGCCCGTGGAAAGCTCGCCATACGTCTCTAAAATCGCCCTCTCTTTTTCTTTGCGAAGCTGGACGATTTTTAAAGAAGAAAGGCCGAAATCAACTCCCAAAATGCTTTCGCCTTTTTTTTGCCAAAGATCAAAATTAAACCGCGATAAAAATCTGTTGAAAAAAGAATTTTCCGCCATTCAGCATATTATATAGTATAAATATATAATATCATACTTCCGGACATTCAATATCTAAATTATCCACACCCCGTAAACAAAAAAATGCTAAATCCAAAACTTAAAATAATCAGTCTGTTTAACGAAATCCTTGATCTTATTTTTCCTAAAAAATGTTTTGGTTGCGGCCGAAGCGGAGAGCTTTTTTGCGGCCACTGCTTTGATTCGCTGGATTTTCCGGAAATCCGCTGTTTTGCCTGCCGGCAAGACGGCGCCGGACTTTGCGTCCAATGCGCTTCTTCTTTTAATTTAAAAAATCTCCGCGTTTTTTGGGCGGCTGATTATAAAAATCCCGCGATTAAAAAAATGATAAGAGCTTTCAAATACAGGCAAGCCGGCGCGCTGGCGGAAACCTTGGGCGAAATTTTAAGCCAAAGAGCGGAAAAATTCTTAATCCAAAACAGCTTGGTAATCCCCGTTCCTCTGGCCGCCAAAAAACAAAGAGAGCGCGGTTTTAACCAGGCCGCTCTTTTAGGCCAATATCTCGCCAAAAAAAACGGATTGGCTTTTGATTCGGAAATTCTTTTAAAAATAAGAAGCACCGCTCCCCAAGTCAGAACCGCGGGACGTGGGGAACGGCTAAAAAATTTAAAAGAATCATTTATCGTTTCCGATCCTCAAAAAATTCAGAGTAAAACCGTGATTCTCGTTGACGACGTTCTGACCACCGGCGCCACGATAATGGAATGCGCCCGGGTCATCCAAAAAGCCGGCGCCAAAAAAATAATCGCGCTCGTTGCGGCGCGTTAAAAATTAATGCAAAATGTAAATCTCAAAATGAAAAATGATAATTTAAAATTATAAAATTTTGCAACACTCAAAAAAATATGGTAAATTTATTTTGAATTGGAGGGGTGCGCCGAATGGTAAGGCAGCGGATTGCTAATCCGTAGCGGTCTAAAAAGCCGCTTGTGGGTTCAAGTCCCACCTCCTCCGCAGCGAATGAAAAGATAAACAAACGCAGTATCTTAAAAAAGGAGGCTAAAATGTTCTTTGAAATAAAAGTATATATGAGTACCGCGCTTAGTTTTTACTTGCTTGCGTTTTTTAGCGCGGAAACATACCGAAAAACGCATATATTTTTCGCGGCCGGCGGATTTCTTCTTGATCTGTACGCAACATATCTTATGGAAACAAAGTATATTTGGACGGGATTTATTCCCAAAACCAATTATCAATTCATCCTCCATTCGCACACCGTGATTTCAATCCTTGCGATCGCGGCGTTTCTCGCGCAGATGACGCTCGGAATGTGCCGAAAAAAAGAAGCTCATATTTTTTCAGCCAAATACATCTTTATGCCGATATGGATCGCGGCGTACGCGAGCGGACTGTATTTATTGTCTATTTTCCAATAAACTCCGCGGGTTCTTAGAATCTGCGGAGTTTTTTAATAAGTTAATAAGATTGACCTTGAATTAAATTTATAGTAATTAATCTAAAGACGGATCTTTTAAAGAAAAATTTTTAAGGAGAAAAAATGAATATTTCAATTAAAAACGCCCCGCCAGCAGATTATGACCGCGGCCGGCACGACGGCTATGTGGAATTATTGAAAGAAATTGAAGAAAAAATCCTGCCGCGTTTCATTGTCGGCAAAAAACATCTTGAAAATTGCCGCAAAATCAACCGCGGACTAATCGCGGACGGCCAGATGATGCCGGCATCAAGCGACGACTCCTCTGGTTTTATTCCCGGCTCGGGAAATACTTTTGCCTACGGCGTTCCGGGGGCGGGAAAAACTTTAATCGGCCTTGTTTTTTCCAAAATTTACTCTCTCCCCTTTCAAAGAATCCAGTTTACTTCCGACCTTTTGCCCTCTGATTTAATCGGCGCCCATATCTTTAACCAGAAAATAGGAGACTACGAAATCCGCTACGGCCCTTTGGGCAAAGGAAGATTTATTCTGGCCGACGAATTGCCTCGCGCCACGCCTAAAACGCAATCGGCTCTTTTGGAAGTAATGGAAAGCTGGAGTCTGAGCATCTGGGACGCCTCAAAAAAAACTGATCCGCAAACGCAAGTTTTCTTTGTTTTTGCCACCGGCAATCCGATTGAAACCGAAGGAGTGTTCCCAATGAGCGAAGCCCTGCTTGATCGTTTTGCCCAATTTTTAATCTTTGACCATCTTAATGAAACGGAAGAAATGAAACAAATGCTGGAAATCCCAAAACAATACGCCGCGCCGGAATCGCTGATCCCAACGGTAATGAATGAGAAAAAATTGGTGAAACTGCGCAATTTTCGCCGATCTTTCGTTTATTTGGATGAAGCCGGCAAAGATTATATGGTGCGCATCGTCCGGGCGACTCGCGACAGCGCCAAAGAAGAAAAATATTTCTCCGGCCTTAAAGGATATAATAAAAAAGACTTTCCTCGCCTTATAAAATTGGGAGTCAGCGACCGCGCTTTAGGAATGTTTTTCGGAAATCTGGCAATGGCCGAAACGTTTCGTCTCGGCCGCCTGAAAACGGAACCGGAAGACATCAAAGCCGTCGCCGCTGATTGCCTAAGCCATCGCCTTATTCTTTCGCGCGAAGGCAATAGTTTGCGCAAAGAATACTATCCCTATCTGCGGGAATTGGAATTCAAACAGCTGTTGATCCGTAAAATTCTGGACGAAACGCCGGTTTATTCCAAAAGGAAGTTTTAAAATGGAAGAAAAAATCAGACTGCGGGAAATTTTGCTGAGAAAAATACGGGAAGCGCCGCTGGAAATTTTACAGCCGCTGAAAGGAACTCAATTATGGGGCGCTCACCGCAGCCGCCAGATAAGCGCCGGATTTGATTTTGACCAGCACCGTTCTTTTGAAGAAGGAGAAGATCCGCGTTTTATTGACTGGAAAATCTTCGGGAAAACCGGCGAACTGTATGTTAAAAAATTCCGCGCCGAAAAAGAAGCGCCGCTGTTTTTGCTGGTAGATCTGACGCCGTCAATGTTTGGCGGCGCTAACCGCTTTTTTGATTTCTGCACCTTAAAATGCGAAGCGGCTTTTATCCTCAGCGCGGCCTTTAATGAATACGCCCGGCGCGCGGGAGATCCTATCGGCTACTGCCTGATAGGCAATAATCAAAACTATTATTTTCCTCCTCAAAAAGAAATTTTTCCCGAAGGATTGGAAAAAATATGGGAATTGATTTGGAAAATCCAACGTGATAAGCGCCAACCGCCTCTCCGGCAATCCTTTTTGGAAGTGCTTAAAAAAATGGAAAAAGAATACGATCAATCGTCAATAATAATCATTATCTCCGATCTCGGCGAAACCTTTTTAAAAGAGAGAATGAAATATCTGCAAAAATCGCTCTGCCGCCTCGGCCAAAACAATTTTCTTTTTGCCGCCGTCACGCGCACTTCCTTTGAATACGAAACGCCGAAAACCAAGGCCGCCATTACTTTCCGATCGGCCAACGGCGCGATCAAACAGCTCTTTTTCAATTCAGCCGCGGAGCGGACTCTTTACCAAAAAGTAGTGGCTGAAAACCGGCTGGAATTAAACAATTTTTTTATTCGGGAAAACATCGCCTACGCTTTCTTAAAAACTAACGACAATCTTTTGATTGATTTGGAAAAAAATCTAAACTGCCGATAAAAGGCTCACAACGGAGCCTTTTTTATTTGCAAGAATTCCGGAGTTCGTTTATTATTAACCTGAATTTAAGGTCTTTAACAAGAAATACTTTTAAAATTCTTGGTTCTCAAAAGGAGACAGAATGAAAAAATTAATGATATTGGCATTGATGATTTGGCTGGCAACGGGAGCGGCGGCGGAAGAAAAAAATAAATATTTTGAAAAAGAATGGCTGTTAACGCGCGAGAAAGGGCGCGAACAAACAGAATTGTTTCTTTATGATAACGAGCGTTTAGCCGTTTCTTTTGAAAAAGACGCTTCGGCCAAGCCGGAAGATGAAATATTAAAGGAACTGCCCGCGATTAAAGGAAGAGAAAGCGCCAAAGAAATCGCGCTTGATCAGGAAAATAAAGAAGAATGGCGGGTTTTTCGTTTAAGCCGCGGACTCGGCGACGATGAATATTTCAGTCTCTTGGAGGAAGTGCGGCGCAAAACGGGCGTTTTAGCCGTTTCGCCGGTGATTTTCCGCAAAGGGGAAAGATACATCATTTTGCCGCGCGCGCGCGTGTTTTTTAAAAAAGGACATATGGCGTCCGAACCGGCTGTTGACGAATTTTTAAGAAAGCGTTTTCCGATGCTTTCCTTAGCCGGAAAACCGCTGAAAGAAGAAGATTTTTTCACGGTTAAAGCCAACGAAAAACTGGAAGAGCCTTTTTTAAAAATCATTGATTTGCTGGCGCAAGAAATTTATGTTTCTTCCGCCTGGCCGGAAATATTGCCTTTAACTTTGCCGTTTAAAGCGGAGACGGCGATTTCCGATTGCCAATCTTCAAATAAGAACGCCGGCGGCATTTTCTCGGCCGGCATCGGAGAAAGATTCTGTTATTACTATCTTATAGAATACGATCCGGAAATGGTTGAGTTAAAAACAGGCGAAAGTTTACTCGCGAATTTGTCTTTTTTGCCGTTCCATCAGCCCGACCTTAAGAATTATCCTCTGATGATAGCGGAAGATTCGGTTTTTAAAAAAGAGATTTTGGCGAAAAAGATAAAAATAACCGTTGCTTATCCGCTACGAATATACGACAGCGGCGACTTTTTTCTTGAAATTCCGGCCGTAGAATACGTTGAAAAAGAAGGAAACGCGCTAAATGTTTTTTCTTTCAGCAAGAAAGAGCCGGTAAAAGTAATTAGCCAGATTCACGCAGTAATGGAAGATTTAGAGCCGCTTTTTTCGGCAAATTTCAACCTTCAAAGAAAGACCGAAACACAGCCAAAGAAAACCGCGGCGATGGAAAAACCGCTGGCGGCGATGGAAAAACCGCTGGAAGTAAAAACAATGGAGAAACTGGCAGTCTGGCTGGGAAAAAATATGATCTGGCTGCGTTCTTTTGGTTTATTCGGGATTATTTATTTGATTTTCGGTTTCTTTTTTACGATTCTGGCTTTAACAACGGCGGCTAACTTCGGCTGGCCAGCGGTAAAATCGGCGGCAATAACGGTTTATTACTGTTCCCGCGACCGCTTAGAAAAAAGAACGCGGTTCAAAAAAACCGTAAAGCGCTGCCAAACTCTTTTGCGATCAGAACAATCCATGAGCCGGGAGGATTGGTATTTGGAACTGCGGCAGCTTTTAAAACGTTTTTACGAGGAAAAAATTCCTGATTTTAACGGCCTGACCAACGATGAAATTTTAGCTGACATCAAAGAATTGGAAAAATATGACCC
>JBBTTT010000014.1:0-6967 GCA_038064095.1 Patescibacteria group bacterium
AAAAACAACATCCGCGAAGATTGATTCTCCGGACTTAACCTCTATGTTCGCCTTCGGCAACGGAGCATGGCCGGGCATACCGAAAGTTCCTTGATTTTTTCCTGAAGCATTTACAATAGAAGCGGTGGTGCACATGCATGAAGTGTACGCCTTTTCAATGAGTATCGGCTCTGTGCCGTTATTTTTCAGTTCAAATCTATGCGACACATTGCCGTCTTTCATTGAAATCGTATTAAAATCAAAAGTATTCTCAACAGCTGAAAGAACGCTCGCGGAATAAATTATTTTATCAGACTGTTCGCCGCCTTTGTTAAGAGTAAATAAAACGATTAAACCGGCAATAAAAACCAAGCCGATTCCCCACCAAATTAAGTTTTTATTTTTCTTTATCATCCCGTTAAAAATTTGTTTTGCCATAAAATTTTTATTTAAACTTTATTAAATATAGCTTACTCTAAAATATAACGCAACTGGCGGAAAATTAAACGCTTTTTGTCGGCGCTCATTTCAATTTCGCGATTTCAGCGACTAATTGATCGTTATGAATACCCATATTGGGATCGTCAAAAACGAATCTCACGATTCCCTCTTTATCCATCAGCACATAGGTGTGGCCGGGAAACAAGCCAACGTGCATTGAAGACGGTGCTGTCAGCGCGCCGAATTTTTTGGCGATAATCGCGCCGGTATCAAACACCACCGTTGCCTGCGCCAATTCCGACATTTTGTTAATCGCCTGCTGCCAGTCATTTTTGGAATCAACCACAACCGACAAAACTACCGTGTCTTCGTTTTTGAAACGTTCGTCTTTGGAAAGTGAGACGATTTGATTCCAGCACGCGGGATAACACATCAGCCCCTCGTTGAAGAAAAGGACGACATTTTTTCCCCGCAGATTTGCCGGCGAGTAAACATTGCCGTCCCGATCCGCAAGCGAAAAATCAAGTACCGGCTTATTCATAAGATTATTCAGCGCCGCGAGAGAAATATTCGCGGTCATATTATGATTATGAAGATTAACCGCCGGATTGTCGGCTGGAACGGACGGTTTATTTTTTCCACCCAAGTAAAACAACGCGCCAACAAGCAGGATTGCTCCCGCAACCGTTGTTATTATTTTGGTATTATTTTTCATGGTTTTCTTTTTTTAATTGGTTTACTGCTAATTTTATTATTAAGGCGATTGCTGCGACCAAGAGAATCGCCCACACATATTCGGGCACGGCCTTTATGAAGCTGTTTGCCAAATTCAAGACTTTTGTCAGAAAGATATTTACGTTGACCTGATATTCGGAATGGACAAAAAGCTTGTTGACAAGCGCCAGATAAACAATCAATATTCCCATCGCTAAAAACGTGATTCCCGAAATCGCTTCGGATACCGTAATGCTGACTTTTTTGCTTCCGAGAGGATATTCAATCTGTTTTTGGAACGTTAAACTTAGCTTCCGCGTAATGCCGGTTTTGTCCATAAACAGAGAAAGCAGGAAGAGCGGGGCGACCATGCCGAATACATAACTTAGAGTGTAAATTCCGCCCCAGGCGATGGAACCGGGGAGTGCCGCCAGAGTCAAGACGCCGGCCAACACGGGCGCGCAGCACGTCGTCGCAATTCCGGAGAAAATGCCAAGCGCGAAAACCGAAAAGGCGTTGTGTTTCTTCAAAAACGGATTGATTCGGAACGGCATGGAAAAGCGTTTGCCAATAACAAGAATGATTCCCAGTAAAATGAGGAATGCGCCGCCGACTCCGAAAATAACGTTGTGATATTGGCTGAATAATCGGCCAAGCGCCGCGGCGCCGAGCCCTATTGGAAGAAAAACCGTGAGGATTCCCAAAAAGAATATAAAAGTCATCAGGAACACTTTATACCGTTCCCGAAAAATTGAGGCGAAATACGCCGGCAAGAGCACCGTGATACAGCAAGGCGCGAAAAGCGCCGCCACTCCGGCGATGAATGCCGCGATTATTGATGCGCTTAGTAATAATTCCATAATGATTTGCTTTGTTAACTAAAACACCCGCCAAGAAATTCGGCGGGTGCATGGAATTTGTTTAAAATCCCTAAATAATCCTGAATAGATCAGGAATAATCATGCGCCCATTGCGATGCATGCGGGTCTTTCTTATAACGAAGCGCTATCCAGCGCAGAAATTGTTTCTTTGGCGAATAGCCAAGCTCTTCAATTTTGCGATAATTTTGGCGCGGTGAAACTTGGAGAAACGGCGTTTTCCGCAAGAATGTTGAGAAAATAGCAAATATAAACATCAGCAGAATCTGAAGCATCAAGGAGAAGTTATTGATATTAACCATGCCCTGCGTAAAATTTTGCAGCGCCGAAATATGATGGAATACTTCAAAAAAAGAATTAGACGAGAGCAAACAATCATCGTTTGAAAACATGGAAATCGGACAGGAATGCTGCCCGTTATTATCAGTCATATTTATTCCCAAAATGCCGAATAAACCGATGGTGAGCAGGCTTGAAATAATAAGAATTGGAATAATTTTTAATCGCATAGCCGTCATTTTTTTTATTCTACAATAAATTTAAGCATTATGCCAGCTTTATTTTAGTTTTGTTCTCCTCGGCGCGAGCAGCTTTCAATCTTAATGAGTTTAGGACGACCGAAAGCGAAGAAAAAGCCATCGCGGCCGCGGCCAAAATTGGATTTAATAAAATCCCGAAAAAAGGATATAAAACCCCGGCCGCCACGGGAATGAAGGCGGTGTTATAAAAAAACGCCCAAAAAAGATTTTGTTTAACGACTCTCATCGTGTTTCGGGATAAATCAAAAAGTTCCGGTATAAGCGTCAAATCCCCTCTCATCAAAGTAATGCCGGCTGATTCCATCGCCACATCGGCGCCTTCGCCCATCGCAATGCCCAGATCGGACTGTGCCAAGGCAGGCGCGTCATTGATCCCGTCGCCGACCATCGCCACTTTTTTGCCGGATTTCTGAAGCTCCGCTATTTTCGCGGCCTTATTTTGCGGCAGAACTTGCGCCATTATATTTTTAATATTGATCTGTCGGCCGATGGCTTGAGCGGTTCTTTCGTTATCTCCGGTAATCATCCATATTTCCAGCCCCGCTTTATTTAAAGATTTAATCACCTCTTTAGATTCCTGTTTTAAAACATCGGCGACGGCAATTAACCCAAGAATTTGCCAGCCCCGTGGGAAGCTTTGCTCTCCTTCGGGGTTTTTTTGAACTACCATCACCGCCGTTTTGCCTTCGGCTTCAAGTTTCTGAATTTTATCCTCAATGCTTTTTGTATTAAGCCCGAAAAGTTTGACCAACTCCCGATTGCCTAAAGCAGTTGAAATTTTTTGATTATTTATTACAAGATTTCCTTTAATACCTTTTCCGGGGATAGCTTCAAAATCGGAAACCTCAAATAACGCGACTTTTTCTTGGGCAGCTTCTTCTTTAATGGCCTTATCTAGCGTATGAGAAGATTTTTGACCTAAACTGGCCGCCGCCTGGATTATCGCCCTGGCCAAAGGATGTTCTGATTTTCGTTCTAAGCTGGCGGCATATTGCAAAACTTTGTCCGTTGCAAGTTTTTCATTTTGAATTTCAGACAACGCCACGACATCGGTTACCGCCGGTTTACCTTGAGTCAGAGTGCCTGTTTTATCTAAAATAACGGCATTAATCTTTTGACCCATTTCCAAAGCCGCGGCTTCGCGGATTAAAATACCCCTCTCCGCCCCTTTGCCAATACCCACCATCATTGCCATTGGCGTGGCAAGACCAAGCGCGCAAGGGCAAGCGATGATCAGCACCGCCACAAAATTGACCAAGGCGAAAGTTATTGCCGGTTGAGGCCCGAAAATAAACCAAACAATAAAGGTTAAAATCGCGGCGACAATGACTATCGGCACGAAATAAGAAGAAATAATATCGGCCAGTCTCTGAATCGGAGCCTTTGACCCTTGGGCTTGCTCCACCATTTTAATGATTTGGGAAAGCATCGTATCTTTTCCAACCTTCGTTGCCCTAAATTGAAACGAGCCGGTTTGATTGATGGTCGCCCCGATTACTTTAGAACCGGCTTCTTTTGAAACCGGCATGCTTTCTCCTGTTACCATTGACTCATCAACCGATGATCTTCCCTCAAGGACTTCGCCGTCAACTGGTATTTTTTCTCCGGGCCGCACCATAACAATATCGCCGACCCCCACTTCTTCAATGGGCAATTCCTGTTCTTTGCCATCTTTTATTACGCGGGCGGTTTTTGCCGAAAGCTTCATCAGTTTTTTAATCGCTTCCGACGCCCGGCCTTTCGCCAAAATTTCCAGATAACGACCGAGTAAAATCAAGGTAATGATTATGGCCGAAGTGTCAAAATAAATTTTTGGTTCAATTCCGCCTTTGCTGAAAAAGTCCGGAAAGAAAGCGACCGCGGCGCTGTAGAAATAAGCGGCCAGAGTGCCGACGGAAATCAGCGTGTTCATATCGGCCGTCCTGTATTTAAAAAGAATCTTCAAGCCGCCGTAAAATCTTGAACCCGCCCAAAATTGAACCGGCGCGGTTAAGACAAGCAAAATAAGATAATTCTGTAAAATTCTCGGGACAAAGGAAAACCATTCCGGAAAACTTCCCAAAAATATAATCATTGAAAGAAGCGCTCCAACCGTAATTTTCTTTTTTAAACCGCTCAATTCTTTTTCTCGCTCAAATTTTTCTCTTTCAAGCATATCCTGCGCTTCGGAAGTCTCCCGAACCGCTTTATAACCGGAGTCATCAATAACTTTTTCAATTTGCTCTTCCCTGACCTTGAGCGGGTTAAAAACCACTTTTGCTCTGGCGTTGTTGTAGTCAACTTCCACTTTTTCAATGCCAGGCAGCGTTTTAACCGCTTTTTCAACCGCCATGGCGCAATGAGGAGAATCCATGCCGATAACCTTCAAAGCTAAAAATTGTTTTTCTTCCGGTCCGAATATTCCCTCTCTTTGAGCGTTAGAACTTGATTTTATCTCCGGTGCTCCGCCAATAATAAGTTCATAGCCGACGCTTTTAACCGTATCTCTTAAGAAATTTGGATTGATTTCTTTCTCGTCAAATTCAACCAAAAGGGTTTCGGCGGCAAAATTTACTTGAGCAAGTTTAATCCCCGGCAATTTTGAAATTACCCTTTCAATAGTCATCGCGCAGCTCGCGCAATGCATGCCCCGAATTTTGAAAATTTCTTTTTTTACCCCGTTAGAAATTTGTGTTGTCATAATAAGTTTATATTTTAATCCCATTAGTTAACTCACGGGATTTCTAACGGGGTTCATAATTCATATTTATATTTTACTTTAATTTTCGCAAGCCGACGCCGCGCGCAAACTCGTATACCGCGCCTCCGACAATACCCCAGCTAAAACCCCATACAAGCTCTTCGAGCGGCGTACC
Organism: Patescibacteria group bacterium; assembly: GCA_038064095.1. Lineage (GTDB taxonomy): Bacteria > Patescibacteriota > Minisyncoccia > JACROR01 > JACROR01 > JACPLO01. The sequence goes on from JBBTTT010000014.1 coordinate 5,407, forward strand.
GAGAATAAGTATCCCGCTGATGTTCTCCAGTTTCCACCAATGCTGAATAATGCCGGGATAAAGGACGATCCATACCTGATAAAACAATAACATTAAAAGGGTAACAAGCGCGCCGCTCATAAGCGACTGGGCCAGAAGGTCGCGACGGAAATACATGATAAAAACAAAAATAATTCCGAAAGCGATGTAGCTGGAATAAATGGAATTTAATCCAAAAAATAAAGGCAGCGCAATAAGTACCGCGCTGGCGATAATGACAATTGTGAGAATGCCGCGCGGCCCGCGCTTCCTGCATTCGCAAAGCGCGTGAGTTTTGCCAAAAATTGATTCATAGAGTGTTGCCCCAATACCGGCGATAACAAAAGCGAACAAAAAATCTTCTATACCGATCGGTGAATTGCCAATGATATGGTCCGGATACCAATAATCAGGCAAATAAATGAAAGCAAGCGGCGCGAACAAGCTTCCAACTACGCTCATAATCAGCATCTCGCGCCTCAAATCCTTTCTTGCAAAAAACAACGCAACCCAGACCGCTAAAAAAAATAAATCGCCGATTAAATACGCGTAAGGATGATTCATGTTATGCCAAAATCCAAATTAACCAAACGTATTGCATAAAAGAATTAACGGAACTCCGGCGTTTCAATCTCGCCGCAAAAGAAAATTTTCCGCCATTTGCCGTTCTTTTTCGTCAAGTTCGGAAAAAACTTTAACGCAATTTTTTCCTCCTGATTTCTTGGCGACATACATCGCGGCGTCCGCTTCGTCAATTGAAAGATCCAGTTTTTTATCCGCGGAAAGAACGCTTAAACCGAGGCTTAAGGAAATGGCGGCTTCATTAATATCGGGATGACGGCGATATTCCTTTTTGAACTGCGCCGTAAGATTATTAGCCGCTTGACGCAATCTTTCCGCCACCTTTTTTGATTCCTCCATATCGTCGCCCATCAAAGCGATGATTATTTCTTCTCCGCCCCAACGGCAGATTCTGTCGTTTATTCTCAAATTTTCGCTTAATGTCTCGGAAATTCTTTTTAAAATAAGATCGCCGGTTTTATGCCCGAACTTATCGTTAAAGCTTTTAAAATTATCAATATCGCAAAAAATAATGCTCGCGTGCTTGAATCCTTCTTTCCGTTCCTGAAAAGCATTTTTTTTCCTCAAGGCCGGCTTTTTTAAAATGAAAAATCTTGGACACTTCGTTCAAAAAATGATCTCTTCTGTTCTCCAATCCCGTAAGATTATCAATGCCCATGGTTTTAATCTGTTCAATCAATTCGGTAATACGCGCATCTTTGGCCTGATTTTCTTTTCTTAATTTTTTAATCTCTTGTTTTAGAATTTCAATCTCTCCTTCTTTATTTTCTTTATTAAATTGTGACTCTTTTTTAAAATTCATTTTTTTACCAAAAATACAAGAGTGGCGTTTCTTAATTTATTCATAGTTTTATTTCAATTCTAACCCATGATGCCTCGCGGCATATCCGCTCTCTCCCGCACATAGCGGAGAGGGCGAGATTTGAACTCGCGGTCCGGTTTCCCAGACTCACGCTCTCCA
>JBBTTT010000015.1:0-5591 GCA_038064095.1 Patescibacteria group bacterium
CCGCAATCGGTCCCGCCAAAGGGCCCCTTCCCGCCTCGTCTACGCCAATAACGTATTTTGTTTTTCGGCTGTTACCGCGCATTTTGGACAAAAAAGAAAATTGAATTTATGATATACAATAAGCGTAAAGCGTAAAACGAAAAATGTCATTTGTTCATCTCCACACCCACAGCCATTACAGCCTTTTGGACGGCTTGGCTAAAATAGACGACCTTATTTCGGAAGCGAAACGGCTTGGCATGCCCGCTTTAGCCCTGACCGACCACGGTAATATGTACGGCGCCGTTGAATTTTATAAGAAAGCCAAAGCCGCCGGCTTAAAACCGATTTTAGGCGTGGAAGCTTATCTCGCTCCGAATTCGCTGAAAGACAAAAATTTCGGCATAGACGACAAGCGCCATCATCTCGTGCTTCTGGCTAAAAATAACGAAGGATATAAAAACTTGCTTAAACTGGTCAGCATCTCGAATCTGGAAGGATTTTATTACAAACCGAGGATAGACAAAGAAGTTTTAAAAAAATACGCCCAAGGATTGATCGGCCTTTCCGCCTGCCTTTCGGGAGAAATTCCCAAAGCGCTTCTGGCGGGAAATAAAAATCACGCCGAGAAACTCGCTTCCGAATACAAAGAAATTTTCGGCGAAAAAAATTTTTTCATTGAAATAGAACACCACCCCAACATTCCAAATCACTCTCGCGTTCAAAAAGAACTTATTGAACTGGCTGAAAAAACCAAGACGCCTTTAGTGGCGGCTCAAGATATTCATTATTTAAAACAAGAAGACGCCAAAGCGCAAGACGTGCTTTTGGCAGTCCAGACTAATTCCAAACTGGATGACGAAGACCGTTTGACGATGAAAGAAGATGATTTTTCCATGCGCTCTCCCGAACAAATGAAAGAATTTTTTTCCGCCAAAGGCGGATCCGCCTCGGGCGGAAAAGACCTGCCCGAAGCGATTGACAATACTTTAAAAATCGCCGAGCAATGCAATGTGGAACTGAAACTCGGAGAAATTCAGCTTCCCTTTTTTAAGGTGCCGGACGGACACACTCCGGAATCTTATCTTGAATATCTTTGTCAGGAAGGCCTTAAAAAACGCTTTCAGACGATTTCTCAAGAAATTAAAGAACGGCTGAAATATGAACTGTCCGTTATTGAAAAAACCGGCTTTGCCTCTTATTTTTTAATCGTTCAGGATTTCGTCAACTGGGCGAAAAACCAAAAAATCGTGGTGGGGCCGGGGCGAGGATCAGCCGCCGGCTCTTTAATTTCCTATCTTTTGAATATTACCGACATTGATCCGCTTAAATATAATTTGCTTTTTGAAAGATTTATAAATCCCGAACGGATCAGCCCACCCGACATTGATTTAGACTTTGCCGATACGCGGCGCGACGAGGTAATTCAATATGTCGCCAAAAAATACGGCCAGGACCGCGTCGCTCAAATCATCACTTTCGGAACAATGGCCAGCCGCGCGGCCGTCAGGGATACCGGCCGCGCTCTGGGGCTTGATTATTCTTTTTGCGACCGAATCGCCAAAACGATTCCTTTTGGTTATTCGCTGGACAAAGCGCTGGAGCAAGCGCCGGAATTAAAAGAATTTTATCAAAATAATTCTGACGCAAAAAAATTGATTGATTTCGCCAAAAAATTGGAAGGCGTGGCACGCCACGCTTCCACGCATGCCTGCGGCGTAGTGATCACCAAAGAACCCTTAATCAATTCTCTTCCTCTCCAATACGCCACCGCTTCAAAAAACGGTCTGAAAACGCAAACCGTGGTTACGCAGTACGGAATGAACTCCATTGAAGATTTAGGGCTTTTAAAAATGGATTTTCTGGGATTGGCGAATTTAAGCATCATTGAAGAAACTCTGAAACGAATTAAAAAAATACGCTCAAAAGAAATCAATACCGCCAATCTGCCTTTGAATGACGAAAAAACATTCAAACTTTTCTCGGAAGCGAGAACCGTCGGCGTTTTCCAATTGGAAAGCGCGGGAATGCGGCGCTGCTTGAAAGAATTAAAGCCCAACAATTTGGAAGATATTATCGCGATGGTTTCGCTTTACCGTCCCGGCCCCATGGAGCTTATTCCTTCTTACATCGCCCGAAAACACGGCCTTGAAAAAATAAATTATCCTCATTCAAAAATGGAGCCGATTTTAAACAACACTTACGGCATAATGATTTATCAGGAACAATTGATGCGGATCGCGCGCGATCTGGCCGGTTTCAGTTTGGCGGAAGCGGATATTTTAAGGAAAGCGGTCGGCAAAAAAATAAAAAAACTTCTTGACGAACAAAAAGAAAAATTCATAAAAGGAGTTGAAAAAACCATCGGCTCAAATGAACTGGGGCAAAAAATCTGGAAATTGATTGAACCGTTCGCCAAGTACGGTTTTAATCGTTCGCACGCCGCCTGCTACGCCATTATCGCTTATCAAACCGCTTATCTTAAAGCGCATTACCCCGAAGAATTTATGGCTTCCCTTTTGAACGCCAACGCCAAAGACATTGAAAGAATTTCTTTTTTGGTGGCTGACGCCAAAACAATGAATATTAAAGTGCTTCCGCCGGATATTAATGAATCGCGCGGCGCTTTTACCGTCGCCGGCGGAAATATCCGTTTCGGCCTCGGTGCCGTCAAAAACGCCGGCCACAACATTATCGCGGACATTATCGCCGAACGCGACCAAAACGGCCCGTTTAAATCGCTGATTAACATGCTGGAACGGATCCCTTCCAAAGATTTAAACAAAAAATCAATTGAAGCGCTGATCAAATCCGGAGCGCTGGACAGTTTGGATGAAAGAAACAAAATACTGGAAAATATGGAAATTATTTTGGGTTATCATAAAGAATCGCGGACCGAAAACGCCGCCAACCAGTCTTCGCTTTTTTCTCTGGTGGCGGATTCTTCCTCGCTTCCTTCTTTAAAACTTAAACCGGCAAAATCCGCTTCTTTGGAACAAAAACTGCGCTGGGAAAAAGAGTTGCTCGGGCTTTACGTTTCCGGGCATCCCGTTGAAAAATTTTCTTCTTTGCTTCGGGCGCATAAAATGGGCATTTCCGTGATAAAAACAATGGAAAACAACGCGCCGGTTCTCGCTCTCGGTTTGGTGGAAAAAACCAAGAAAATTCTGACTAAAAAAGGCCAGCCGATGATGTTTCTGAATCTAATGGACGAAAAAGACGCCATTGAAGTAGTGGTTTTTCCACGGACGCTTGAAATTTATGGCCACTTGCTTCAAGACGAACAAGGTGTTAAAATAAAGGGAAAGGTTTCACTGCGAAACGGCTCGGTAAGCATTATCTGCGACCAAGCCGAAATTTTAAAAAGCCAATCTCACAATTTAATCATGGAAAAAGCGCCTCAATTAGAAAACAAAAAAACTATTAAGCAAGTTTTTCCCGGCCCCAATGACAATACCATTGAAATGGTATCCGATGAAAAAACCGGCGATGTTATAACGCATATTTTGAAAGATGCTAAGGGTAATATCACAAAGTTAGAAACCGGCGAGTCAATAAAATTAGAACGGGCGTTAAAAGAACGGGCGAAGAAAAAGGCAACAGAAGAAGAAGAACAAAAAATAGACAAACTTTTAGAAGCCGCTTCTTCGCCAAGTGAAAGCACTCACTAAAATGCCGGCTCAAAATAAATCTTTAAATACTAAGCGGCACTCGCTGGCGCATCTTCTGGCAATGGCCGTCCGAAGGAAACATCCCGACATAAAATTCGGCATGGGGCCGGTGGTTGAAAACGGATTTTATTATGATTTTGATTTTTCAAAAATCGGCCATTCCCCTTCCCAGGACTGTCTGCCAAAACTGGAAAAAGCGATGCGCGAATTGATGAAAAAAGACATTAAATTTGAACGTCAAGAAATCAAAGCGAAAGAAGCGAAAAAAATATTCGCCGGCCAGCCGTTCAAACTTGAACTTATCAACGAACTGGAAAAAACCGGCGAAAAAATTTTAATTTATAAATCGGAAAATTTTATTGATCTTTGCGCCGGACCGCACGTAAAATCAACGGAAGAAATAAACTCCAATGGGTTTAAACTGACAAAAATCGCCGGCGCTTACTGGAAAGGCAGCGAAAAAAATCCCATGCTCACCCGTATCTACGGCGTTGCTTTTGAAACAAAGAAAGAATTGGACGATTATTTGAAAATGATGGAGGAAGCGGAAAAAAGAGACCACCGGAAAATCGGCAAAGATTTGGAATTATTCGCTTTTGACGAAGACGTCGGACCGGGGCTTCCTCTTTGGCTGCCGAAAGGAACCATCATTATTAATGAACTGGAAAAATTGGCGAAAGAAACAGAATTAAAATCCGGCTATTTTGAAGTCCGCACGCCGCATATCGCCAAGGAATCAATGTATCTTGCCAGCGGACATCTTCCTTATTATAAAGACGCGATGTTTCCTCCGATGGAATACGAAGGAACAAAATATTACCTCAAAGCAATGAATTGTCCGCACCATCATAAAATTTTCAGCTCAAAAATAAGAAGTTATAAAGAATTGCCCTTGCGTCTGGCCGAATACGGCACTGTTTACCGCCATGAAAAATCAGGCGAACTTTTCGGATTAATGCGCGTAAGAATGCTGCAGATGAACGACGCTCATATTTATTGTTCCGAAGAACAATTTGCCGAAGAATTTAAAAAAGTAAATGAAATGTATCTTAACTATTTTAAAATTTTCGGAATAAAAAAATATATAATGAGATTTTCAACCCATTCTTCTAAAAAATTGGGAGAAAAATACGTCAATGAACCGAAATTATGGAAAAAAACAGAAGACATGACCAGAAAAATTTTGATGGAAACAAAAATCCCTTATGTTGAAATTCCGGATGAAGCGGCTTTTTACGGACCGAAAATAGACGTTCAAGTTTGGAGCGCCATTGGCCGGGAATTCACGCTGGCGACCAATCAAGTTGACTTCGCCGTTCCCAAAAGATTTAATTTAAAATATATTGACAGCGACGGCAAAGAAAAAACGCCTCTTTGCATCCATCGGGCGCCGCTCGGAACTCATGAACGTTTTATCGGTTTTCTCATTGAACATTTCGCCGGCGCTTTTCCGTTGTGGCTCTCTCCCGTCCAAGCCGCGGTGATTCCCGTAAGCGAAAAATACGATAAGTACGGCGAAAAACTTTTAGCCGAGTTTAAAGAAAATAACATCCGGACGGAATTGGATGCGGCCAATGAAACGCTGGGCAAGCGAATCCGCGCCGCGGAACTGCGAAAAATTCCTTATATTCTGATTATCGGCGAAAAAGAAGTTCAAAATAAAACCGTCAATGTCCGCCATTATAAACGCGGCAAAGGGAACGAGATAAAAATTGAGAAATTGGTCGAAAAAATCACAAAAGAAATTAAAGACAAAATTTAATGTAATCTAAAAAATTGATCTATGGAACCTAATTTTTCCGAAACAAACCCTTCAAAAGAAAAACGCCGTTTGTGGCAGGTGGAAATTGGGAAAAATGGCGAGATTATCGGTTTGCCTGAAAAAGTATCCGTTCAAGACGTGATTCTTTTCCTTGGGCCGGATAAAAAATGGTGGGCCGA
>JBBTTT010000016.1:0-1500 GCA_038064095.1 Patescibacteria group bacterium
GGAATAATTTCTTTTACCACAAAAAAAACATCTATAAAATCTCTTTTTGCGCCTCTGCTTGATATCGTATCAATTTTCATGCAGGCAATATCAATAATATCGGCGACATTCATGTTCAAAATATTTTTGAACGGCGCCAAGAAAGGATATTTATATCCTATAAAAGATATTTTTGTATTGTTTAAAATTCCAATTATCGTTTGGTCGGATTTTTTTTCCAGTTGAAAATCGCCGATATCGGGAATTTTTTGGATAAGAACGGATTCGTCAAAATTTTCCGATGTGAAAAAATCTAAATCTTGAGATATTCTGTGGCCGATTTGCAAAGCCAAAGCTGTTCCTCCGGCAAGGTAAAAACTTTTAATTAAAGAGGAATTTGATAATAAAGAGAATGTTTGTTTTGTGTCTTCGGGTAAAATTTCAAAATAAGTATCCATAATGATTATACAAAATGCCTATTTTGTTTTAAAAAATAAATTCCAAAAATTTAAGCTTTTTTTAGAGATTTTTCTGTTATTTTTTAACGTTTCCAAAATGTCTTTTTTTGAAAAATTGTTTTTCATCCACCTTACGGATTTATTGTCTCCCATGTCCAAAATTCTTTCTAAAACATATTTTTTGTTCTTATTGATATCAAGCGAATTAAAATCCGTGTCCCAAAAATATTTTTTTAACATTAAATCAATCATAAATAAATTATAACATAAAGCATAAAAATAAACAGTGTCCAAGTTTATAAATCCGGGGATTAAATCCCTGTTTTGATAAATACTCCGGTTTCAAAATTTTCCCGCGCGAATAGTGGAACGAATATTTTCACAACTCTATTTTGGAAAGCGCGCCGTCATCCAGGATATAAACGTTTTTTTGGGAAGAGCGGATGCTGAAAGTCGGATTTTTGCCTTTGTAAATCGGCTGGAGATTGCGCTGGCCGCGGCCGTCAATTTCCAAAGCAAAAACGCCGTTTTCAGCGGCAAAAATAAGGACATCCTCTCTTGAAGGGAAAAAATCAACATTTTTAACCGGAACGCGGGTTTTGATGATTAGTTCTTTTTCCGTTGACAAATAGTAAGGAAGGGGGCGATTTTTTTCCAGCCATTCGGCCCAGATTTCATTGTTTTTTTCAAGCCAGATTTTTAATTTTTTATGTTTGTCGGTTCTGACGAACCGGCGTGAAAGCGCCGCGTCTTCATTTTCGGCCGGAGAATATTCGGGGGCAGGCGCGTTAAAGGCGCGAACCGTTTTGTTTTCAAAATCAAACTCGGTTTTTAAGAAGAAATGATTTTGGAAAGAAAGAAGAGCGGTTTGATTTTCCTGCCAATAAACATCATCCATTTTTTTGGAAGAAGAAAGAATTTGATTGGTTGAGATTGAACTGTTGGTCAAAAATTCTTCGGAATCCGGAAGATAAAAAACAATTTTTCTTATTTTGCCTTTTAGTTCTTCCAGAATTAATATTTCGTCAAAAGGCGAAGCGAAAATAGAGATGAAAGGCCCCCG
>JBBTTT010000017.1:0-4793 GCA_038064095.1 Patescibacteria group bacterium
AAGTCGCCTCGCTTCGCTCGGCGACCAATTCGTATTGAATTTTGGGCGAAAAAAATCCCTCTAAAAAGAGGGATTAAATGTTATGTTCTCGCTACAAATTCTTCATTAATCTTAACCACAATACTTTCATCCCATTCATAATTAATTCCCGGATATCCAACAACTTCAAATGACAGCGTATGGTCATTGTCAAATGTGAACACGATTTTTCTTTCTTCGGAAAAAACCGTATAGTGGCGGAATTCATTTTCCTTAAACATCTTGCGAATCTCATCCATATTCATATCTTTTTCACCTCCTGTTTTTAATGTTTTAGATTTTCTTTTACCAATTTTTCCAATTCTTCTTTCGTTTCTTTTTTAGAAGCGCATTTTTTAACCAATCTGTCCGAGCCAAAAATTTTACAGCGCTTATCAAGCCCGTCTTGCGTAAATTTTTCGTATGCGCAAGACCATATCTCATTGCCTTTAATCCAAAAATAAATTTCTTCCATTCCATCACCTCTTGCTTTTTAAAAGAACTGTTTTAAAATCAAATTTCAAATCTTCCTTTTCCTAAAAGGATACATAAAATCTTGAATTATAAACAGCTTTTTTTAAGAATCAGCGCGAAGGGTCTTTAAGAGCCGGCGCGGAGAAAATTTCGCTGAAAGCCGTTTCCCGCGCTTTCAGCGTTTCCGCGGTTTCGGTTAAAATTTTTTGGTCAATCGTTTCAATCCGGCGTTCAGGCAGAACGTAAATTTTTCTGAAAGCCGAAGAATTCATCCGCCAGAAAACAATACCGTCCAGCGCGAAAATACTCGTCAGCGCCAGAAAAAAAAAGCCGAGCGCGAAAATCCAGTAGCGCCGAGGCGGGCCGCCGAATATTTTTAAAAATAAACCGATTAAAGGATTAATAATTTTTTCTTTGATTTTATTCATTGGATTTTGCTTTACGGGGCATAACTTAAAACCATCGCTTCCAAATCAGCCTGCCAGGGCCTGCCTTCTTCTTCTTTAACGGCAACGCGGCGAAAAGAAATCTTTTCAAAAAAAACCTGATAAGGCGCGTTAGCCAGAAGATTCGCGAAACGATATACACCCTCAAATTCTCCTTGAAGGCTGATCCGGAAAACCGGACCGGCCTTCCCGTTGTTTTGCGGCAGGGAAGCGCCCGTCACCGCCAATTCCACTTTGCTCATCAAAGCGATTTTTTCCAACTCTTCTATAAAAACCACCAAATCTTTTTCCCCGATAAAAGCTTCGTTTATCAAATTTCGTTCTTTCTCAGTATTTTTTAAAAGATCGTCCAGATTTTTAACGCCGTCTACTTTGGTGTTTATTTTTTCCGATTCAAATCTTATCGCCGCGATTTTTTCTTTTTCCTGCTCTATTTCTTTAAAAAATTGCCGCCAGCCGGCAACGGCCAAAATATTGGCTAAAAACAGAACGATTAAAATTAATAATTTATTTTTACTCTTCATTTTTATTTTCCGCTAAATCCGAAATTAAAGAAAATTCTATTTCTTCTTTGCTTAAAATATTGGAAACCGGCGAATAAATCCGGCTAAAGGCGGAATTTTTTTCCAAAATTTCCACAAAACGCAAAAACGAATCTCTGGTTTTGGCATCTCCGGCAATGGTCAAAGTATCCGGCCTGCCTTGCTCCCCTTTTCCATACAAAAAAGAATTGATCAGCACGCCCGCCGGTTTTTTTTCGGCTAAAAAGGCTATTTCCGAAAAAGGGTTTTTTAAAAGAGTTTTATTTTTGCTCAAGAAATCAATCCGCCGGTTTAAATTTCTTATCGCGGCCTCTATGGATTCGGCCTTTTTCAGCTCCGAGCTTTGTTTTTCAATTTCCAGCTTCCGCGCCAGCTCCTTTGATTGAAAAGACAAAAACAAATAAGAAGGAGAAAGTAAAAATATCGCCGTCAGCAAAATAAAAAAAGTTATCAGGCCGGCCACGGTCAAAAAACGAAATAATCTTCGGCGGGCGATTTTATTTTGTTCCGAAAAAGGCAGAAGATTCGTCTCGTTAGAAATTGTTATCATTTTAATTAGATGAACACTTTATTCTTCCGTAATCCTTAAAGCTAAGCCGACGGCCGTGGCATAATTCAAAGAATCCTTAAAAAATATTTCCGGCACGTAATCTTCAAAAGAAAAAGCGTTAATCCAGACATTGGCCAGTTCAACTTTAATTCTTAAAGAATGGGCGAGATATTCCGGCAGGCCGGTCAAATTAGCGTCTCCGCCGCATAAAAAAATTTTCTCAATTTTTCCTTTTTTCCGATTATGAAGATGGCTGGCGTGCGTTTCCCAAAATATCATATTTTTTTTTGCCTCGTCTTTAATGGCCGAAATCAAAGGAAGGATAGAAACGTAAATCTCGTTTTTGACGTCAAAATTAAAAACGCCGCCTCTTTCTTTTTTTAGGCGCTCGGCTTCAAGAAGATTCACCCCCAGATTTTTGCTGATCGCCTTGTCTATGGTCTCGCCGCCAACGCTGATCGTGGAAGTAAAGCGAAGATGCCCGCCGCTGATAATTAAAAAACTGGTTCTGGTTTTGCCGAAATCTATTACCATTATTGTTTCCTGCTCTCCTTTCGGCATGATTGCCCTGGCAATTGATTGGGTCTCCACTTCAAAAGCCAGCGGAATAATGCCGGCTTCTTCCAAAACGCCGCGATATTCTTCAATGATTTTTTTAGGAAAAGCGGAAACCAAAACATCAAAATGGCGGATAGCCTCGCCGTCAGCTTTATCTTTATTATAAACCATCTGGTAATCAAAAATAATTTCCGAAGCCGGCAAAGGGACGCGTTCTTCCAACTGGGTTTCAATCATTTCCCGGATATCCCCGCCTTCCGCGAAAGGCAAAGACATCAAATGCAAAAATGCCTTCTCTTCCGGCAAAGAAGCGACCGCGTATTCTATGCCGGCTTTCCGGCAATTTTCTTTAAGAAAAAAAACAAGCTCTTCGCGCTTTTTAATTTCACCGGAACCGATAAGTCCTTCGGGTATTTGAATTTGTTTGAAACGATCCGGACGCAAGCCGTTTTTCCCGCTGGAAAAAGAAAAATATTTAAGCGAACGATCCGAAATGTCAAGGCCGAAAAACGGCAGAGTCAGATATTTCGGCGGAGGAAAAAATCGGTAAAGAAAGTTGCTCATTCCGTTGGAAATTTTCATATTTAAATAATAACACGGATTTTATTTTTTTTAAGGAATTTCCCGCCAGTTTTCCACTTTCCAGCCGCCGGCGGGACCGCCGGTCAAACGAATGTCGCGCAAGCCAAGATCATAATTAAGCTCGGCATTGGAATCAAGGCGCACTCCCCGGCCGGAAATAGCCGTTATTTCGCCGTTGGAATTTATCGCCGCCCAGCCGTTTATCGCGTAAACCACGCCCTCAATTTCAGTATTGGAATTCAATTCAATCGCGCTTTCGCCTCCGTCAAGAGAAGTAAAAACAAGATACCCCTTAGGAGCCGCTTCAGTGCCATGAACCTCGGAATTGGAATTAAAATGAATAAAACCGTCAACAATTACCGTTACGCCGTCCGCGACAAAACTTTCAGCTAAATACATTTTTGTATTATTGTTCATTTCCAAATTGCCGGTTATATGCAAAGGGCCGGCAACGGTTAATTCTGCCTGATTATTCAGCGTCAAATTGCCGATAATTTTTTTAGGGCCGAGCGTGTGCGAACCGCCGTCATATTCCACGTTTCCCGTAATCGGATCATTATTGATATTGGCTTGCGCTTTCCAATAGGCAACATCCAAAGACGGAAGGCCAACCGGCAAAACTCCTTGTGTTTTTTCTCCGGTTACTCGCGGACTGGGAGAAGAAATAACGCCGACAGCCAAAGCGTCGCCGTTAATCACCGAATTGCTGTAGCCGATAATGCCGCCGTTGGAAAAAACATTGCCGTTCACTACCGCGTTGGAAAACATTTTTAATCCTAAATCTCCGACTTGCGAAGCATAATTAAAAACCGCGCCCGTGTCTTCAACTAAAACGGTTTTTAATTTGCGGAAAAGATCGGTTTTCGCTCCGGAAACGCTGATTTCCTTGCTGTCTACGCCCGCGCCGATGATCTCCGAAACAGTCGCAGTCGCTTGAAACAAACCATCGCTGTAAACCAGTTCCGAAGGCATATTTTTTCCGGAAAAAACGCGGAAAGAAGCGTCTTCCAGCGCGCCTTCGGAAAAAAAATAACTTTCCTTGGACGAGAGCAATTCTTTGGAAACTTTCATCTCTTTAAGAGCGGGAGCGGCCGCGCCGAAAACCACGGCCAGAGAAATAAACAAAAAGAAAATCACCGCCGTCAGCATTGCTTGCCCGCCTGCTAATGTCTGAGCGCAGCGGCCCGCCCGCTTTTGAAAATTTCGCTTTGTGCGTTTCGCGCTTTGCATTTTATTATCTTACCTTAACCGAAAAAACTAATAAATCCCGCTAAAAATCCAGCTATTGACTTTTTATCTTTATTTGTATTATTATCTACAATAAATAAAAGGAGGGGAGAGACACAATATTTTTAATAAGGAGGAGAGAAATGAAGATAACAATTTTAATAGGAAAGGTCCTTGAAACAAAAACGGTATTTAAGAAAGACCTTATAGATTTGACCAAGAAGGAAATAGAAGCGGAACAGAGTGGAGATTATTTTCTCCTCTTAAAACCGCTCAATGGCATTGACCGGATTAAAAAGGATTTTGCGATCGCGGCGTAACGTATTATAGTGTAATTTTTTATTCTCCTCCCTCCTCTGCCCCCGCATTATGTACAAGTGCGGGGGTTTATTTTTT
>JBBTTT010000018.1:0-2973 GCA_038064095.1 Patescibacteria group bacterium
CCGGATAAGCGATTTGGGAATTATCACCACGCCCGCGCTTATTTTTTCCGTCAATCTTTTAAAAACCGACGCCGGCGCGATCATTACCGCGTCTCATAATCCTTCCGAATACAACGGCATTAAATTGGTCGAAAAGAGGGCGGTTTCCGTTCCGCCTAAAGAACTTTTAAACCATTTGGAGACCCGGTCTCCAAAAAAAGAAAAAGGAGGTTTTTTAAAAAAAACAAACATTCTTTCAAGTTATGTTGATTTTCTTTCTTCTTTCGCCAAAAAAGAAATCAGCGGCCAGTTCCGGCTGGCGGCCGACGCTTCAAACGGCGCGGCCGGAGAAATGCTCAAACTTCTTTTAAATAAATTGGAAATTTCGTACTGGCCTTTATTTTTTGAGCCGGACGGCAATTTCCCCAACCATTCGCCCAACCCTCTTAAAAAAGAAGCCCAACAAAAAGCCAAAGAGCTGATTATCCATCGCGGCGCGGATTTCGGTTTTATCCTGGACGCGGACGGCGATCGGATAATTTTTGTGGATGAAAAAGGAAAAGAAATCCGCGGCGATTTGATCATTGCTTTTTTAATTGACCATTTGGTCAAGAAAGGCGATCGCGTTTTAACGGATTCGGCGGCCAGCCGGATTGTTTTTGATGTGGCTGAAGAAAAAGGCGTTAAAGCCGAGCGTGCCCGAACCGGCCATTTGAACATTGAGAACGCGATGCGGGAGAAAAAAGTGTTTTTCGCCGGCGAAGTTTCCGGTCATTATTATTTTAAGGATTTCTTTTTTTCTTCCTCCGGCCTTTTGACGCTGATTCACGTTTTGAACATTTTGAGCGGATTGAGAAAGACTTTTTCCCGCGCTCTTGAGCCTTACGAAAGATATTTTCATTCCCGCGAATATAATTTTTCCGCCTCTGGCGGAAAAATCAAAAACCAAAAAACCGCGGAGGAAATCATCGCTGTTCTGAAAAAGAAATATGCCGCTGGAAAGCAGAGTTTTCTTGACGGTCTGACCGTGGAATATCCCGAATGGTGGTTTAATATCCGGCCTTCGCATACCGAGCCGGTAATCCGTTTGAACATAGAGGCTGACAAAAAGTCTTTGCTTCAAGAAAAAATCAAGGAGCTTGCTTCTTTGGTGAACGGCAATTAAATGCCGATGGCTTTTTTGGCTTCCTGAAGAGTTTGGCGGGCGATTTTTTGGGCGATTTTTGAACCGTTTTCCAAAATTTCGCGGATTTTAGCCGGATTTTCCATCAGTTTTTGATAACGTTTTTGCAAGGGCGTTAAAAATCCGATGATTTCTTCGGCCAATTCTTCTTTAAATTCTTTATAGCCAAGCCCTTTAAATTTTTTTTCAATTTCTTTGACGCTTTTATCCGAGGCCAGCCGGTAAAGCGCGATCAGATTGGAAAGCGCCGGTTTTTGGGCGGAAGATTTGATTTCCCGGCTGGAATCCGTTACCGCCCGTTTTATTTTATGCCGGATTTTTTCCGGCGAATCCAAAAGCGAGATATAAGAATTTTCATCGGCTGATTTAGACATTTTTTTAGCCGGATTTTGAAGCGACATTATTTTCGGCGTTTTTTCAAAAAGCGCGGCCGGTTCTTTGAATATTTCGCCGTTTGTTCCGCCTTTGGGCGAGAAACGGCGGTTAAAGCGCCGGGCCAGTTCGCGCGCCAATTCCAAGTGCGGCTCCTGGTCTTTGCCGATCGGGACCCGTTCCGCTTTGTATAAAAGAATGTCCGCGGCTTGCAAAACGGGATAGGCGAGCAGGCCGAGCGTGTTTGATTTCGGATGTTCTTCTTTCATTTCCTTGTAAGTCGGATTCAATTCCAGCAGGGAAAGGGGAGAAATCATTCCTAAAATTATTGCCAGTTCGCTGTGTTCCGGAATTTCGGATTGGACGAAAATCGTTGATTTTTTTGGGTCAAGCCCGGCCGCCAGCCAGAGAGCGGCCATCTTGACGACGTTATTTTTGATTTGGCCGGTATTTTCAAAGGTAGTCAGGGCATGCAGATCGGCGATCATATAAAAACATCGGTAAGAATTCTGGAGCTTCACCCAATTTTTCAGCACGCTGAAATAATGCCCCAGATGAAGTTCGCCCGTGGGCCGCATAGCCGAAAGGATGATTGGTTTGCTTTTAGCCATTGCGTATATTGTAGCAAAATTTGTTTTAAATTAAAAATTTGCTATAATAAAAATTATGGATAACTTTCCTCAAATCAGAAAAAAAGGATATTTAAAAGAAGTTTTCCGGTTTTATTTTAAACCGAATTGGCAATCGGCCGTTTTAACCACGCTTTATCTTTTTTTCTTTCTGTATTTTGCCGTTTTTTACACCGGCAATGTCTGGCTGGCTCTTAAATTCATCTGGTACACGATGATTCATTCCGGCTCTCTTTTGGGTCTTTCTTATCTTTTTTGGGGCGTGTTGTTTTTAATCGCTTTAGTCGTGCCTTTTTCCGTAAGCGTTTACGCGCTGATTTTGCTTTATGAGATCTGGCAGAAAGACTGGGAAAAAAAAGACAAAGTTTTAGGCACGATTCTTTTGATATTCATCGTGCCGGCTTTAATCGTTTTAACGGATGAAATCGTCAGATTCGCGGCCTCGCGGGATGTTTTAAGGGAATTTTCTCAAGTGAACAGCCTTAATTTAAAGGGAAAATAATTTTTCTTGAATTTCGTAATTCAATTTTTACACCTCAATAATCACCGGCAGGACCATCGGCCGTTTTTCAGTCTGGCTGAAAAGGAATTTTCCGAGCCTTTCTTTCAGCACCTCTTTGACGTACTCCCAATTTATCGGATGGATGTTGGAAGTGGTTTCTTCAATGATTTTCAGAGTCAGCTGGCGCGTGTTGTAAAGAAGTTTTTTTGATTCTCTTAGATAAATAAATCCGCGCGAAATAATATCGGGCGAACCTTTTACTTTTCCGTTTTGGCTGTCAACCACCGCGATAATGACGAAAATACCGT
>JBBTTT010000019.1:0-13824 GCA_038064095.1 Patescibacteria group bacterium
CTAATTTTAGCGCTCGGTTCGTATCTGATTTTATATAACATCAATCCGGAATTAATGAGTTTAGAATTAAAAGACATGGAACCAGCAGAAATACTGCCGACAACAACTACAACTGATGATTGCAGTAAAAATTCAGATTGTAATGAAACAGCAGGATATTACTGTGCTATATCTGGCACTAGAAACGCGCAGGGTTTTCTTATTGGTATCTGCACAATGCAATCATCAAAAACGGGAAAAATAGATTGTTTTGGCAAAAGCAGCTATGCTGATAAAAAAAAGATGTGCGATAGCACAAAAGAAGAATGTGCACATGATACTACAGGAGAACCTTTTTGCAAAAAAAAATAATAATATGACAAACCGCAAAAAAATAATTATCATTGCTTCCGTCGCCGCCGGCCTGATTATTTTCGGATTGATTTTGGCTTATTTTCTTTATTTCCGCGGCATACCCGCGGAAGAACGCGGGACGATCGGCAAGCTGTTCCCGACAGCCGAAGAAAAAGAACAGCCGGCCGCCGAATCCGCCGCGGGCAAAGGACAAGAAGAAAAAGAAATTAAAAGAAAATTAGTCCAGCTGACCACGGTCGCGATTTCCGGCTTAAAAGCAATGTCAAACGGCCGCGTGCGCTATCTGGAAAAAGCCGCGGGCCATCTTTATGAAATCGGCGGCGGCGGCGAAGAACGGGTGCGCGTTTCCAACACCACGATTCCGAAAATATTTGACGTTCTTTGGTCCGCGGACGCAGATAAAGCGATTTTAAGCATTTTTGAAGATGGAAATGTCCGGTATTTTTCCGCGGCTTTCACCGGCACCAGCACCAGCGGAGTATTTTTGCCCGCGAATATTAATCTCGGCGGATACGCGCCGCAAAAAGACCGCATTTTGTACAGCGCCGCTGTCAACGAACGCCATTCCTTGATTATCGCCAATCCGGACAATGCCAAACAAACAAAAATCCACAGCACGCCTTTCGGCGATTTTTTAATCAGTTGGCCGGAAGAAAACACAATTAGTCTCCTGACCCGGCCGGCCGGCGCGATTGAAGGATATTTATATAAAATCAATCTTCAAACCGGCATTTTCAGCAAAGTCATCGGCGGCTTAAGAGGTTTGGAAGCGCTTTGGTCTCCTGACGGAAAGAAAATTTTAATTTCCCGAACTTCGGCCGACAACCGGGAAGTTTTTTCTCAAATTATTTCCCTTCAAGGCATAACAATCAACCTCGGACCGAAAACTTTGGCCGATAAATGCGTCTGGTCCGCGGCCACGAGCACCGCTAATGTAATTTATTGCGGCGTTCCCGTTTCTTTTCCGGCCGGCGTTTATCCGGACGATTGGTTTAAAGGAAAAGTGTCGTTTGACGATTATTTGGTAAAAATAAACACCGCTTTTCCGGAAGCAACCGAAATTCTGACGGAGCGAACTTTTGACATAGAAAAAATAGCCGTTGATCCGGCCAACCGCTATCTTTATTTTCTGGATAAAAAAGACGAAACTTTGTGGGGGTTGAGATTAGATTAAAATTTACGAAAGATACGGTTTAATGATGACCCGCCGGTTCGGCTCTTCGCCGATGCTTTCCGTCATAATATCCGGACATTCGGTCAAAACGGAATGGACAACGCGCCGCTCATAGGCGTTCATCGGCGGCATTAAAATTTCTTTTTTGAAATATCTTGCTTTTTGGGCGTTCATTTTGGCCATATCCTCCAAAGATTCGTTTTTTTGCTTTTGATAATCGTTAACGTCTAAAAAAAAATGGGGAGCATCGCCGTCCATCATATCTTTTTTGGCGATTTTTTTCACTAAATGATTCAGAGCCGCTAAATTGGCGCCGTTATTTCCGATAAGCAGACCGGCGTTTTCCGTTTTAACGGAAAATCTAACGCCGGCCGGAGAAAGGGTTTCTTCCACTTCAACAATTGCCCCCATTTTTTCAATGAGGGTCCGGATAATTTCTTTTATCCCGTTAGAAATTTCTTTTTTGACGGGAATCGTTTGTTGGTGGAATGGGGTGAGCATATTGTATTTTTTTAGCTTTATATCTTACGGTTCCTTCGTGAACTATAGCAAAGACGTTCATTGTTGTCCAATACAAAGCCACGGCCGCCGGAAAATTATAAGCAAAAACTCCGATAAAAACCGGCAAAACGTAAATCATCTGAATTCTCATCGCGCGGCCGAAATCACCCTGAAAAGATTCATTTGATTTTTTCCCGGGGGAAGAAAGCGGCGGCTGCATTAATTTTGCCTGAATAAATTGGGACGCGCCGGCGGCGATCGCTAAAAACAAGCTGGGCGCGCTTAAATCAAGCAGCCCTAAAAATTCCATCCGCGCCGTTTCCAAATGCGGAATAAAAGAATAAAGATTTCCCTTTGTTAAATCCAGGCCCTGCCAAAAAAGATAATAAAGAGCGATTAAAATAGGAAGTTGAATCAATGATATCAAAACCCCGGAAAGAGGATTCACGCCGTGCCGGCGATAAAGCTCCATTATTTTTTTGGCCTGCTCTTCTTTATTTTGATGGTTGGCGCGGAGCTCTTTTATTTCCGGCTCAATCTCTTTCATCTTAACCTGGGTTTTAATTGAATGATGGGCGAGAGGGGAGAGCGCGCTCCGGACCAAAACAGTCAGAACGACAATCGCCAATCCTACGTCGTTCCCGGGCATAACGCCGATCAAAAAAACCAAACCGTTAAAAAGGGGGCGAAAAAGAAACTCGGTATAAATAAATGAAAACATAACTTGGACAAAAAGTTGAATGCTTTTATTTCAACAATTTTGATTTCTTAAAAATTTCTAAAATTCTTTTTTCAAGCTCAAAATAAGAAAGTTCCGCCGCCCCTTTTTTAAAAACTAAAATTACGGACTGCCCTTCTTTTAAATCGGACAAATGGCGCCTGATAATGGAATAAGAGCGTCTTCTCAATTTATTCCTTGCGACGGCTTTTTTGCCGGCTTTTTTTGAAATTACGCAAGCAAATTTGCTGTTGTTTTGGTTTGTTTCCGCGTAAACGGTCAAATAATCGGCAAAAAATCTTTTTCCTGTCCGATAAACAAGGAAAAAAACATCCCTGCCTTTTAGTTTGCGGGATTTAGGCAACATAAAAACTAAACCGCGAGCCGCTTGCGTCCCTTTTTTCTCCTTCTTTTAAGAACCCCGCGTCCGCCGGCGGTTTTTTTTCTTTTTAAAAAACCGTGAACGCGGGCGCGCTTTTTCTTTTTGGGCTGATAAGTAATAGACATAAAAATACTATATAATATTTTTCATTTAAAAACAATCTTCACAGGTTATCCACACCATATTAAGATTTTATGGTGGTTGAAACGAAAAACAAACATTTGTCTAAATTAAAAATTAATTGGATAATGAAGATACAAAAAAATATTTTTTAAAAAATTAATCATGACCAACGAAGAACTTTGGATGGCGGCTTTAAATGAAATTGAACTGGAGGTTTCAAGAGCTAATTTCGTCACTTGGTTCAAAAATACGAACATTGCCGAATGCAAAGAGGGTATTATCACCGTTAACGTGCCAAACACCTTTATCAAAGAATGGCTGGAAGACAAATACCAAAAATTAATCTTAAAATCTTTGCGCAATTATTCTCGCGAAGTCAGAAGCGTTTCGTACAATATCGCCGCGCCCGCCAATGTTCATTTTAATGCAAACCGCCCGCCCCTGAAAAAACAAAAACCCGCCCCTCTTTCCGAAACCCAGCTTGAATTCAAAGAATTCCAAGACAACAACGAAACCGGCCTCAACCCCCGCTATACTTTTGATTCTTTTATCGTCGGGACTTTCAATGAATTGGCGCACGCCGCCTCCGTCGCCGTAACAAAAAATATCGGGACCCTTTATAATCCTCTTTTTATTTACGGCGGCGTGGGACTTGGAAAAACCCACCTCATCCAGGCGGCCGGAAACGAAATTAAAAAAAACAATCCCGCTTCTAAAGTAAAATACGTGACTTCCGAAAAATTTACCAGCGAAGTGGTGGACGCCATTCAAAAAAATGAAATGGCGGCCTTAAAAATAAAATATCGGGAATATGACGTTTTAATCATTGACGATGTTCAGTTTTTTTCCAGAACCGTCCAGGGACAAGAACAGCTCTTTCACACCTTTAACGCTCTTTACAACAACAACAAACAAATCGTTTTATCCGCCGACCGCCCGCCGCGCTCAATCGGCGACATTGAAGAAAGATTAAGATCGCGCTTTGAGGGGGGTATTATGACCGATGTTTCCGAACCGGAATATGAATCGCGGCTGGCTATTTTAAACGCGAAAAGCGCCGCCAAAAACCATTATCCCGCGAAAGAAATCTTAGAACACATCGCTTCCAATATAAAAAATAATATTAGGGAGCTGGAGGGGGCCCTGACTCTGGTCATCGCCAAAGAAAAGCTGATGGGACATCCCCTTAATTTGGATCAGACAAGGGAAATTTTAAATAAAAACTCCCGCCCAAAAAAACTTTTAACCGCGACGCAAATCATAAAAACCGTGGCCGCCTCTTATAATATTGAAGAAAAAAGCCTGTTTGAAAAAACCAGGAAAAAAGAAGTGGTTAGACCCCGCCAAGTGGCAATGTATCTTTTACGGGAAGATTTTAACGGTTCTTATCCCTACATCGGGCAAAAATTCGGCGGCCGCGACCACACCACCGTCATTCATTCTTACGAAAAAATCATTGAAGACCTGAAAAAAGATGAGCGCCTGGTTGAAGAAATAAAAAAAATAAGAGAAGCTCTTTATGCCAACTAAGAGGATAAGCTGTTAATAAAACATTGCTAATTTGTTAATAATTTATCCGAAAAAAATAATAATGCAATAAATTTAAAAATTAATCTTAAAAAATTCCCCCGTTTTCCACTGGTTATGAAAAAAATAAACGATTAAAGGCGTTAAATTAAGCCCCGATAAAAACATTTCCCCATTTTCACATCCTGTAAATATAATAATAATAATTTTTTAATTTTAAACTTTATTGTTATTATAATTTTATATAAAAAAATTAAAATGAAAACCGTTTGTTTTAAAAATGATTTAAAAGAAAGATTGTTTTTCGCGGAAAAAAACGCCGCTAAAAATTTTAATATGCCGGTTTTAAGCGGCGTTTATTTGGAAACCAACAAAAACAGCCTAAAAATCATTTCCACTAATTTAGAAACCGGTTTTGAGGCGGCGATCCCCGCTAAAATTTATAAAGAAGGCAGAGCGGTGGTTCCGGTTAGAATAATGGCGCAATTAATCGGCGCCTTATTTGATGAAAAGGTAACCCTGGAGTCGGTCGGCCAAAATCTTAACATCTCAACAGAAAAAATTTCCAGCCTGATAAAAGGATATCCGGCGGAAGACTTCCCCAAATTGCCGAAAATTAAAAATCCCCGCGTTTTTTCCGTTTCTTCCGAGAAAATAAGCCAAGGGCTGAAGTGGGTTTATAACGCCGCCTCTAATTCTGATTTAAAGCCGGAAATCGCCAGCGTTTTTTTCTATGTTCAAAATAAAACCCCGCTAAAATTGGTTGCCACCGACTCTTTTCGTTTAGCGGAAAAAACTCTGGACCACACGGTAAAAAACGCGGAGTCTTTTATTTTACCGATAAAAAGCGCGGCCGAAATTATTAGATTGTTGGAAAATAAAGAAGAAGACATTCAAATTTCTTTTAATGACAACCAGATAAATTTTTCCGGAAAAGACTTTAATTTTATTTCCCGTTTAATTGAGGGGGTGTTTCCGAGCTATGAATCAATTATTCCAAAAAAATTCTCAGCCGACGCGTTGATAAAAAAAGATCAGCTGATTGACGCTCTTCGTTCCGCCAGCATTTTTTCCGGCCATTTGAACGAAATAACGATAAATATCGTTCCGGAAGACGGTTTAATGGAAATCAAAACGCGGTCCGGCGAGGTGGGCGAACACGCCTCGCGATTAGACGCCAAAATAACGGGCGAAAAGGTTAGTTTGAATTTTAATTATCGTTATCTTTTGGACGGGCTTCAAAACATCAATCATTCCGAGGCCCTGCTTAGGTTTAGCGGAGAGAATCGTCCGCTTTTAATTCAACACCCCGGCGACTCCTCTTCTTTTTATCTGGTTATGCCGATGAAAAACATTTAATTAAAAGTAAGGGGATATTCCAAAACATTTTTATTACCCGCTTCGTCATAGGCCTTAATGATAAGATTGGCTTTCCCCGAAAAATAATTTTTTCCCGTAAAATCATAAAAAAGCTCGTAGGGCGGAAATTTTTTAGAACCCAAAAGGACGCCGTCCAAAAAGAAATCAACCTGAACAATGTTGAAATAACTTTGAATTTCCGCCTTAATGTAAAGATTGTCTTGAGATATTAATTCGTTTTTTGGAGAAATAAGATTAATTTTCGGCTGATACGCCGGTTTATGGGCGTCGTCAAATTCTTTAGTCAGGTTTTCGTTTGTTTCTTCCGAAATATTTTGAGAGTCCTTCCATTTTTTTACGGCAAATTCCCATAATTTGAATTGGGGATCGTTTTCCGGATTAATCGGCTTTGGGCCCAGGGGGTCGTTTTTATCCACCCAATAAAGAATTGAATGGATTTGGGTCAAAATTTTTTCTTCAATCATTTCCGGCGGCGTAAAATTGGTGGCCAATTTTTTTGAAATCTTATCAAGAAAATAAATTTCTCCTCCCCGCCATTGGCTTTTGAGAACGGGCTTGGCCGCTGAATTTACTTTCGGTTTTTTAAACTCTTCTTTGGGCAGCTCTTTTAAGGCTTCTTTCATAAACGCGTTCCACATCGGCGCGACGATAAAACCCGCCACCTTTTTTTCCATCGGGGAGTTGTCGTTGTTTCCCGCCCAGGCGCCCAACGCGAAATTCGGCGCGTAGCCGACGATCCAGGCGTCGCGATAGTCGTTGGTGGTGCCGGTTTTGGCCGCCACCGGCCGGTCGGGAAAATAAAGCCAGGAATTTTCTCCAAAAGCGGGCGCGCGCGCCTTATTATCCGAAAGCGCGCCGTTGATCAGGCGAGCGGTTTGCTCATCCAAAATTCTTTTTTCTTCGGGCTGATGTTCTTCTAAAATTTTTCCGTTGGCGTCTTCCACTTTTTTTATAAAATAAGGCGCGGCTTTCACGCCGTCGTTCGCGAAAACAGCGTAAGCGCCGACCATTTCCAAAAGCCTTACTTCGCCGCCGCCCAAAACCAAGGTCAGACCGTATCTTTGAGGGTCGGTCAGGGTGGTCAGTCCCATTTCTCGCGCGGTTTTTATAGTGTCCATCAGGCCGGCCAGATATAAAGTTTTGACGGACGGCACGTTAATGGATTGAGCCAAGGCCTCTTTCATCGTGATCGGCCCCCGGAAAATATTATCATAGTTTGCCGGATGATAGCATTTGTCTTCGTGGTTCGGATTTTTGGCTAAAATTTCGGCGGTTATTTTTTTCTGGACTTCCACGTCGGGATCGCAGTCGGGATTAAATTCCGTCGCTAGGTCAAAAAGCGCTGTTTCAGGAGTGTATCCTTTTTTAAACGCCGTGGCGTAGGCGAACGGTTTAAAAGCTGAGCCGGGCTGGCGGCTGGCCAGGGCCGCGTTAAAATTTCCTTCAAAAAGGCAGTTTACGCCCGGGGCACACCCTTTTGGCTCCGGCTCCGCAAAATAATCTTTTGACCCGACCATTGCTAAAACAGCGCCGGTTTTAGGATTGACCGCTGCCAGCGCGGTGTTGAGAGCGTTGAATTTTTCTTTGTTTTCTTTGGCATATTGTTCCGCGATTTCTTCAGCTTTTTTTTGAAGATTCCAATCAAGGGTGGTGATAACTTTTAGTCCGCCGCCGGAAACGGCTTCTTCTCCGTATTTGTCTTCCAAATATTGTTTTACCATTATTGTGAAATGAGGCGCCTTTAAGGTTTCATTTTTGTTTCTGTCCAAAAACTCCACTTTTTCTTTCTGGCCGGCCTCTTTTTCTTCGTTGCCGATAAAATCAAGGGCGGCCATTCTTTCTAAAACGAGATTTTTTCTTTTTTCCAGCTCGTCTTGATGCTGGCCGTAAGGCGAATAATAACTGGGCGCCTTGGGCATAGCCGCGAGATAGGCGGCTTGAGCCAAATTAAGGTCTTTGGCGTTTTTCGCGAAAAAGGTTTGGGCCGCGGCTTCAATGCCATAACTGCTTGAGCCGTAAGGAATTTCGTTTAAATAAATCTCAAGAATTTTTTCCTTGGGATATTGCCTTTCTATTTTTAACGTTAAAATAAGTTCTTTTAATTTGCGGGTTAAGGTGCGTTCCGGCGTTAAAAAACTGTTTTTAATCAGCTGCTGGGTGATGGTGGAGCCGCCCTGGGTAATTTCTCCCGCCAGAAGGTTGGCGATGAACGCCCGGCCAAT
This sequence comes from Patescibacteria group bacterium, assembly GCA_038064095.1. Lineage (GTDB taxonomy): Bacteria > Patescibacteriota > Minisyncoccia > JACROR01 > JACROR01 > JACPLO01. The sequence continues at coordinate 8,382 of JBBTTT010000019.1, forward strand.
GGAAAAAAGATCAATTCCCCGGTGGTAGTAAAAATTATTGTCTTCAATGGCCACGGTGGCGTTTTTGACGTGGCGGGGAATTTGGGAAAACGGAATCAACGTTCTTTTTATGTCCCGATGAATATCGTATAAAAGCGTTTCAGCGTTTTGGTCGTAAATTTTAGTGGACTGCACGATTTTTCTTTCCAAAAGAGCGTTAAAGTCCGGAATTTTAACGGTTAAAGCAAAAATACCAAAAATGCCGGCTGAAACGGCGCCGACGAGCAAAGAGAACATAATAATTTTTTTTGCCAGAAATTTCATTTAATTATATACTAACATACAGACAAGCGAAAAAATTATCAATAATTCGCCTTAAATTACAAAAAACAGTATTTCGTAATTCAAGGTAGTTTATGAAAATTGCCGATCTAAATAAAATTCAAGAAGTTTTAACCCGCGGGGTCAGGGAAGTGATTGAAAAAGATCATTTGGAGCGGCGGCTGCGGCAAGGCGAGCCGTTGCGGGTTAAATTCGGCATTGATCCCACGGCTAAGGATTTGCATCTGGGCAACGCGGTGGCTTTGTGGAAATTGAAAGAATTTCAAGATTTGGGACATAAAATTGTTTTGATCATCGGTGATTTTACCGCTCGCATCGGCGATCCTTCGGGCCGGAGCGCGGAAAGAAAAACGCTTACCGAAAAAGAAATAAAAGAAAATATGAAAACCTATAAAAAACAAATAGGGAAGTTTTTGGATTTAAAAAAGGCCGAGATAATTTATAATTCTCAACATTTGTCCAAGTTGAGTTTTGCCGAAATTTACCGGATTGCTCATTTTTTCAGCGTCAATCAGATATTTGAAAGAGACATGTTCCAGGAAAGAAGAAAAACCGGCAGGCCCGTCTGGCTTCATGAGTTTTTTTATCCGGTATTTCAGGCCTATGATTCAATAGTCGTAAAAGCGGACATAGAAATAGGAGGCAGCGACCAACTTTTTAATATGATGATGGGAAGACAGTTGCAGTCGCGCTTTAATCAGCCGGCGCAAGATATCATCACTACAAAATTATTGGTTGGGATCGACGGCGTCAAGAAAATGAGCAAAAGTTACGGAAATTATATCGGCATCCAGGAGTCGTCAAATGAACAATATGGAAAAATAATGTCAATCAAAGATGAGTTGATCGGCGAATATTTTGAGCTTTGCACTTTTCTTCCGAAGGAAGAGATAGAACAGATTAAAAAGAAATTGGAAAACAAAAAAATAAATCCTCGGGACGCGAAAATGCGGTTGGCGCGGGAGATTGTGAAAATTTATCACCATGAAAAAGCGGCCGGCCGGGCCGAGGAAAATTTTAAAAAAATTTTTCAAAAAGGCGCTTGGCCGGAAAAAATGCCGGAAGTTTTTATAAAATCTCCGATAAAATTGTCAAAAATTCTGCTCGCGCAAAAAATCATCCCTTCAAACGCGGAGTTCAGGCGGCTGGTAAAATCTCGGAGCGTTGAAATTGATCAAAAAACAGTTTCCGACGTTAATTTAATAATCAGCGGGCCGGCGGCGGTCAGAATAGGCAAGTTTAGATTTTTAAAAGTAAGTTTTAAATAACCAAAAATCCCGCCGCGGCGGGATTTTTGGTTATAATTTTAAATTAATTCGCCGCTTTCTTCGTCTTCATCCGCGCCTATTTCCGTCGGATTCATTTCCGTTTCATCTCCTATTTCAGCAATTTCATCGGTATCATCTTCATCTTCAAAGTCTTTATTCAAAAGCGTGTTTTTTGAAATAAAATCCATACGCTATTAGTAAATATTTTTAATAAATCGACCCCTTCCCGTGTTTTAACAAACCTATTTATTTTGTAAAGAGGGAGGCTGATTTCTGGGGATAAGTTTTGTTAAAAATAAAATCAATATGGTCTTTGATGGCTGAAAGCCGTGAGCGCCACGGCCAGGGCGTCTGTCGCGTCGTCATGTTTCGGCATAATCTTTAATTTTAAAAGCATTTTGACCATATTTTGGATTTGTTTTTTATCCGCCTTGCCGTAACCGCAGACCGCGGCTTTGATTTCCAGCGGAGTATATTCTAAAACCGGTATTCCGGCGGCAGCGGCCAGATAAACCGCCACTCCTCTGGCTTCGGCCACCCGAATGGCGGTTTTTTGATTGGCGGTAAAAAAAAGTTTTTCAATCGCCATTGTTTCGGGGCGGTGTTTGGCGATTATTTTTTCAATTCCTTCGCCGATTTGCCGGATTCGTTCCTGATAAGGTGTTTTGCTGTTTGTTTCAAAACAGCCGGCTTCTTCCGTGAAATAATTATTTTTCTCCCGTCGGACGATCGCCCAGCCCATTCGCCCGAAACCCGGGTCAATGCCGAGAATTTTATTGGCGTTTATTTTATTGTTTTGCATTTGTAAAAATTTCCTGCACGTCGTCGTGGCTGTCAAGTTCTTCAATTAATTGGCCAAGCGCGGCGGCGTTTTGTTCGCTTAGGGCAAGCGGAGTTTTGGTTTTCCATTTGCCGTTGATTCGTTCAAACGCCCAAGCGACCGCGCCGGTCCCCGCCAGTTTGCCGTTATGCTTGGAAAGGATGTGTTTTATTTCCGAAACCGTGCGATTTTTATTGTCCGTGATCGTTTCAATAATAATCGCCGCGCCGCCCGGGCCGTAGGCTTCGTATCTGGCGGCTTCAAGTTGGGCGCCTTCCAGTTGGCCGCTGCCTTTTTTAATGGCGCGTTCAATGTTTTCCGCGGGCATATTGGCGGCTTTGGCTTTTTCCGCGGCCGCGCGAAGGTCGGGATTGGCGTTCGGATCAGCGCCCTTTCGGGCCGTTATTTGAATCATTTTTACAAGCTTGCCGAAAACTTGCCCGCGTTTAACGTCGGTTTGCGCTTTTTTATGTTTTATTTGAGACCATTTGGAATGTCCGCTCATAAAAAATGTAAAATGTAAAAATCAAAATGCAAAATTTAGGTAAATTTAAAATTTTATTGCCATTTTAATTACGATTGTTTTTTACGCATTCTAAAATAATATTTTTGATTTGTTCGGGGCGGGGGGCGTCTTTGATTGTAAAAGATTGCGTGCCGGCGGTCTGAATCCTGATATTCCCAAATTTAAAAATAGCGGCGGTAAAATTAGGAATTTCAATCGTAATATCTTGAATGCGCGAGAGTTCAAATTCTGAAATCTCCCGGCGGAAAAGGCCCTTTTGTTCAATATCAATAATTCGTTTATTGGTCACAATCCATATATCCAGATAAAAATCCACCCAAAAAATAAAAGCCGCGAGCAAAATAATCAAAACATAAATAGCTGAAAAAAATGTTGCCAGCGCGAGGTATGTCGGCAGATAGCCGGTCACGACGGTCAGAAAGACGGCGGCCGCTGAAAGCATCGCGGCAATGAAAGTCATTTTGCCGGCAATCACCAGCCAGTGCCGGTGAATGGATAAAATTATTTTTTCTTCCGGTTTAAGATGCAGCATTTTAAAACGAAATTATTTCGTTCCACGGCGTTAAAAAAAAGAGCAGGGCGGAAATTATTATGAACACGGCGATCGCTCCTAAAAAAATATTAGTGACCCAGCGATATTTGTCCTGAGGCAGAACGTATTTTTGAATTTGCCAAAAAATCGCGGCGATAAATAAAATATAAAATATTAAAAATAAAATATAAACGATCAGCGGAACAATCATAACAGCTTTGATTGATTATTTTTAGGCGGCGTTTTACCAAGATGTTTGAATGCTTGCGGCGTGGCGAGGCGGCCGCGCGGGGTCCTTTCAATAAACCCTAGCTGGATAAGATACGGTTCATAGACTTCTTCAATGGTGGCCGCTTCTTCTGAAATAGAGGCGGCAATGGTTTTGACGCCCACGGGCCCGCCGTTGAATTTTTCAATAATAGTGCTGAGAATCTGGCGGTCGTGCGCTTCCAGCCCTTTTTCGTCAATTTCCAAAAGTTTTAACGCGGCGGAAGACTCTTTAACGGTGATTTCGGTCGTTTTATTGACTTGAGAATAATCCCGGACGCGCTTTAAAAGGCGGTTGGCCACCCGGGGCGTGCAGCGGGAACGATCGGCGATCAATTCGGCCGCTTCCGGCACCAGATTCATTTGAAGAATTTTGGCGGAACGGGAAACGATTTTCCTCATTTCATTTTGGTTGTAAAAAATAAGACGGAAACTGCCGCCGGAAAATCTTGACCGCAAAGGAGAGGAAAGAAGCGAAACGCGGGTGGTGGCGCCGATTAGAGTAAAGGCGGGCAGTTCCAGCTGAATGGAACGCGCCGAAGGCCCCTTGCCGATGATAATGTTCAAACTGCGGTTTTCCATCGCCGGATAAAGCACTTCTTCCACTGTTTTGTTGAGGCGATGAATTTCGTCTATAAATAAAATATCGCCCTCCGACAGGTTGGTTAAAAGCGAAGCTAAATCTCCCACCCGCTCAATCGCCGGGCCGGAAGTGATTTTAACGGGCGAGCCGGTTTCTTTGGCGACCAGATGGGCGAGAGTGGTTTTACCCAAGCCCGGCGGGCCGTGGAAAAGCAGGTGTTCAATATATTCTCCGCGCTCTTGCGCCGCCTGGATGAGGATTTTTAAATTTTTTTTGATTGTTTCTTGCCCGATATATTCATCCCAACTGCGGGGACGAAGAGTTAAATCCAGATTTTTATCTTCGTTTTTTTGTTTGGGCGCTGTTGAGCTTGACATATTATTATTATTAATATATAATGCTGCAAAAAGCAAAATTTCTTTGTCATTATCAGTAATTTAACGTTTTAAAGTCTCTAGGCGATATCCCGCCTAAAAGCGGGATCGGGTTTTCCTTAAAGGGTAATCTGGCGCCATGTTTTACATTGGAGAAGCTGGGCTGCTTCTTTGGGAAAATTCTAACTTGTGGTTTAATCTATTAGTATATTGCCTAGAGACTTTAAGACATTAATTTTTTAACTTTTAGCTTTCAGTTTCGTTTGTTTTTGTTATTCTCCCAATACTCTGTCCAGCTCCTCCAAACTGCTCTTTCCCGCCAAAACTTTTAAGGCAGCGTCTTGTTCCATCGTCATCATTCCCTGTTTTCGGGCGATTTTTTTAAATTCGGATTCCAGCGGCATCGGGCCTAAAATAACGCGCTCGGCTTCGTCATCCACCCTAAATGCTTCAAAAACGCCGATTCTTCCTTTATAACCGGTCTGGTTGCAGAGTTCGCAGCCCGCGGCTTTAAAAAGAAAAAAATCTTTAAGCGCGGGTTTTTTTACGGTTGCCGGCAGATCAGCGAGAATTTTTTCCAGCCGCGCTTTTTCTTCGGCGCCGGCTTTAACTTTTTTTTTGCATTGCGGACAAAGTGTCCTGACCAGACGCTGGGCCATGGCCACGGTTATCGCCGGCGCGACGATGTTTGGTTTGGCGCCGATGTCAATCAGCCGGGGAATGGTGCCGAAAGCGTTGTTGGTGTGAAGCGT
>JBBTTT010000020.1:0-2649 GCA_038064095.1 Patescibacteria group bacterium
CTCGGCGATTCGGTAAAATGGAAAATAATCAAAAAAACTGCAAGAATAGAAACAGTTCCTAAAATTATTTTTTGAAAAACATCGGTCATCTCCGCGATTTAATATTTTTTATTTATTATTCTTCCACCTTTATCACTCGAACGGGACAGCAATCTTCAGCTTTTTTATTACATTCAATATCAAAAATTTTCAACTCATAATCGCCGTTGTTGTTTTTGGCGGCGCTTTTAAGATTAACCTTCATCTCCTCCCGATCCATCTCCCAATATTTTGGACATATCGCTTCACAGCTTCCGCATCCTATGCAGCCATTTCGATTAAAAATAATTTTTGCCATATTTTTCTTCCGCAATATTTTTTATATTATCTCGCTTGAAACAGCCAGCTGTAAGTTCTTTTTGAAATTAATTTCAAATGCTCAAAATTTCTTATTTCCCTCACGAATTTCCAGATAATTCTTGGCCTAAAATAGAAACGCATAAGAGCTATTTTTCTTAATTTACGCATTTCTTCTTTAGTAAAACCGGGTGGGGCGTATACGGCGTCGGCAAGAACAAATTTTCCCCAATCCTCATCTAACATGTCTTCCAGTTCCCCTTTTTCTTTCAGAATCTTTTCTGCCTCTGTTCCGGGAAATGGTTTGAATAAAGAGAATCCCGCCCTTTTTAAATCTAAACTTATAGCGAAATTAATCGTCTTCATTATATCTTCTTTTGTCTCGCTGGGATAACCGATGATAAAAAATCCCGACACCTCCAGGCCGCATTCTTTTATCAATTCTATGCCGCTTCTTATTTTTTCTTTGGTGAGATTTTTTTTCATGTCTTTTAAAACTCTTTCCGAGCCGGATTCTATTCCTACGGATATACTGTAAAGCCCCACGTCTTTCATTGTTAAAAGCAAATCTTTTGTCAAAGTGTCCAGTCTTACGCCATTAGGACATGTCCAGGTTATATTTAAATTATTTGTTTTCAATCTTCCGCAAAATTCATAAACTAAATCATGATTCAACGTAAAATTATCGTCTTCAATATGAATTTCTTTGATGTTATATTTGTTATAAAGCTCTTTTATTTCCGCTATCACATTGCTCGCGCTGCGATATCTGATTTTTTTTCCGGTAATTAAATGGCCGGCGCAATAAGTGCAGGAAAATGGGCAACCTCTTGTAATTACTATCGGCGCGATCGGGTAATTTCTAAAAAACCCTCCATGCGGAGCCAATGGATATTTATCGGGTCTGATTAAATCCCAGCTTGGCATTTGAATTTCATCCAGATTATCAACAAATATCTGATTGTTCACTTCTATCTTATCTTTATTTCTCCAAATCAAACCGGGCACGTCAATCAAAAACTCCGGGGCAGTTTTGTCTTGGCTTATTAAATCTAAAAGCCGAGGAAAGCCCGTTTCTGATTCGCCTTTAAACGCCCAATCTATGTTTGAAAAAAAATCAAAAATATTATAAGGGCTTGATGACGGATGAGGTCCTCCTAAAATAATTTTAGCCTTCGGGAGAATTTTTTTAATTAAATTTATATAATCTTTTACTTTCGCTATATGAAAAGTAAAAATCTGAATACCTATAACGTCATACGGACTTTGCTCTAAGATTTCTTTAAATTTATCCGGAGTTATTTTGTCTTTAATCCCATCAAGAATTTCAACATCATGTTTTTCTCTCGCGGCAGAAGCAAGATAACCCAATCCAAAAGGAGGAATCAATTCATCCGATTCTGAATATGGTTTCATTAACAATACCTTCAAACGCTTCCCTGAATGACTCATTTGCTGAATAAATTAAATCTTATGATATGCCAAATGGCGGCCAAGCCGTCTTTCCAATTTATCTTTTTTCCTTCTTCGTAAGTGCGGCCGTAATAAGAAATACCGACTTCATATATTCGCCAATCGCCTTTTGCCACTCTCGCGGTCAGCTCGGGTTCAATGCCGAATTTTTTTGATTTCAGTTTATCTTTGAAATCATCAATCACTTCTTTTTTAAACGCTTTATAACACGTCTCCATATCGGATAAAGTGAGCCCGGTCAATAAATTAGAAAATAAAGTTAAAAAAAGATTCCCCATAAAGTGCCATAAAAACAAAACCCTCTTTGGTCCGCCTGTTAAAAATCTTGAACCATATACCACATCGGCGCGGCCGGAAACAATCGGCGCGATCAAACGGCCGTATTCATTCGGGTCATATTCCAAATCAGCGTCCTGAATAAGGATAATATCGCCCGTCGCGTTTTGAAAACCGGTTTTAAGCGCCCCGCCTTTGCCGAGATTTTTGTCGTGAAAAATATATTTAATGCCACTTATTTTCTTCAAAATATCGCGCGTGCCATCAGTTGAACCGTCATCCACGACGATGATTTCTTTTTCTGCGTTCGGCAAAAAAACGGCCTGAACTTGCCGAATGACTTCGACAATCGTGTTTTTTTCATTGTAAGCTGGAATAATAATGGAAAACTTATACATAAGATGGATAATAACAAAAAAAAGACATATAATATAGTAATTATGGCAATCACCACTTATCTTTCCAAGTTAAATTTTCAAAAAAAAGCTGTTATTGTAATTATATTTTTGGCATTTATAATCCGAATTGCGGGAATTTCCTATGGACTTCCTTTGTGGCTCATCG
>JBBTTT010000021.1:0-3344 GCA_038064095.1 Patescibacteria group bacterium
TCAAACCGAGGAAAAATCCGAAAGCCGCGGCAATATCCGTCGTTACGTAACGGCCATGGGCGATGAAAGTCGGAGAGAAAACAAAAAAGAACAAAGCCAGAAGGCCTGTTTGGTCGCCGTAGCGCCTCCGAATCCACCGGAAGAACAGCCAGCCGAAAAGGATGGTGAGAAGCATTATCGGCAAGCGCGCCAATCGGATGATCTTATCGGCGTCGTTTCCCGATTCATAGAGAAAAACCGAACCGAAAGACCACTGGCCGTTGACGTCATTTTTCCAGGACGAATGGTCCGCCGGGAAATTGATGTTTAGAAATAAAAGAGGCAGGGCCGCCAAGTCTTTTATCAGCGGCGGGTGTTCCGGATTAAGTCGATAATCTTTTTGGGTAAGATAAGAATAGCCGGCCGGAATATGCGCCAGTTCGTCCATTGTTGCCGATTCATTCCAAGCGGAAAAAAACATCAAGACGAACATCAGGGCGAGCAGGAAACCGGCAATAATGCTGGATATTTTGCGGCTAATCATTTTCTAAGGCGGTTATGATACATTTTTTTTCTTTTTGGCATGAAATTTTATTTTTTTCTTCCGGCAAGAGATAAATAATATTTTTTGCTTTTTGTTTTTCGTTTGAGAAGGTGTCGGTGATGAACATTATGGTTTGAGCCGGCATCGGCAGTCCTCGCACCCTCACTCCTTCCGCGTTTATAATAACATATTTCGGTAAATTCCGCGGCTGGGCGTTCAGCCATTCGCCGAGAGCTTTGTAATTGCCGCTGAAAGCGTGATAAGTGTTGATATTCGGCGTCCAGCGATAAAAATATTGCCAATATTCGCGGACCGCGACAATCGTTAAAAAAATAAAAATCAATCCAATAGCCGATTTTTTATTCCATTTGAAAGTCAAATTTTCAAACAGCCAATTTGCGCCTAAAGCCGTTAAAATCATAACCGGCGGAATGACGATAATCGCGCGAAGCGCGTGCGGCAGGCCTTCACCGGAAAAAACAACCGGAAGCAATCCCAAGATTAGCCAGCCGAACAAAAACATCTCATTTTTTTCCGTCATTCTTTTCACGCTTATTATTATTCCAATTAAAAATAATATTCCGATCGGCCACCATAACATCGGTTCTCCGGAAAAATTATGCCGCCAATTGTAATCGCCGACCCAAAAAAACATTCCAATAGTTTTTACGATATTAAGCCCAAATTCTTTAAGCGGATTTTCCGCGGATAAAACCGAAATCTGGGAAGTGCGGCTGAGAAAATCAGCCGGATTTTTCAGAAAATAAATTCCCAGCGGGAGAGCCGCTAAAAACGCGAAAAATAGAAACAGCGAAAAGGCGGTTTTTATTTTTCGCGTTTTTAAAAAGCCGCCTTTTAAAAAGGGGATTATCAGCAATAAGGGCATAGCGCGATAAGCGATGTAAGAATGAAAACCGAGACCAAAAAGAAATCCCGAAAGGATTGCCGAACTTTTTGTTTTTAATTCAGAATTTGTTTCTTGAGTTTTTAAATTTATTATTTTCCACAAAAAATAAAAACTCCAAACCAAAAAGAACGGCGCCATAATGGCGCGGAAGCTGATCCGGGAAAAATTAACGTGCCAAAAAGAGGTCGCAATGAAAAAAGCCGCCAGCAGAGCGATGGAATTTTTGTTGAATAATTCTTTGGTCAATAAAAAAGTTCCCAAGACGGTTAGAATTCCGAAAATCGCCGAAACCAGCCGGAGCGCCCACGGCTCGTTGCCGAAAATTTTAACGGAAAGCGCTTGGATATTGATAAACAGTCCTTCCCGTCCGTTATTTTCCGGATAAAAGATCCGCCATTCTCCGGTATCCAGCGCTTCCCGCGCGTTATTGCCGTTCATCGCTTCATCGGGATAAAGGCCGGGCGGCGCGCCCTTCAAATTCCATAACCGGAAAAAGGCCGCGGCGAATAATATCAAAAAAAGCAGAATAACGGTTTTTTTACCCATATACGCTTTCATTATAATTTATATTTATGTTATTATCTATGATAATGGACAGCATCATTGCCCCTAAAATTGAAAATCCTTGGCAGGAAATCCAGGCGTTTAAAGAAAAAATCAGCCGGCTTGAATCTGAATATCAGAAAAAAGATGTTTATAAAGAAAGGCCGGAAATCGTCAAAGAAGCTTTAATCGCCCATCTTAAAGAAGCCGAAAGTTTGATTGAAGAATCTTATAAAATTTCCGAAGAGGAATTGAAACATCATTCTTCCGATGTTTCAGAGATAGAATCCGAACAAGGACAATTGGCGGCGCTTTTTGAAATTGCCGTAAAAAAGGGGGCGCTCAACGCTTTTAACGTGGCTAAAAATCTGAAAAATCCGCATTTGTTTGATTTATTTCACGCCGAATTCATTCAACGCCATGACGAGTTATTGGGATAATCCTTATTTGTTTTTTCTTTTGTTCGCCGTTTTAATTTTAGGCGGCGTTGTTTTATTTTTAATTGACCGGTTGAAGAGAGACGGCCGGCTTTCCCGGGCCTTGGATTTGGTTCTTTATGAAATTACTCAGCCGCAGGAAAAAACCAAAGAGCCGGAAAAAAAATTTCAAGAAATAATTTCGGTGATGGAACAGTTTTACGCCGGAATGTCCGCAATTCGGGAAAGCGGCTGGCGAGCGCGGTTTTCGGGCCCGGCTTATTTTTCTTTGGAACTGGCTTTGCCGGCCGTCGGGGAAGAAACGACATTTTTCGCGGCCGTGCCGCGGCGCCAAGCCCGTTTTTTTGAAAAACAAGCGGAGAGCTTTTTCCCGCACATTAAACTGGAGGTAAAGAAAAACGATTATAATATTTTTAATCCCAAAGGGGGAAGCGCCGCCGGATATTTCAGGCTTAAAAACAACGCCGCTTTGCCTGTTCGGACTTATTCCCGCCTTGACGCGGATTCTCTGGAGGTTATCGCTAACGCTTTTTCCAAAATGAAAACAGAAGGGGAGGGCGCGGCCTTGCAGATAATTTTATCGCCGGACAGCGGCTCTTTCGTCAAAGAAGTAAAGAAAATTTCCAAAAAATACAAAGAAACGGGATTGTTAAGCGCGCCGTTCGCCAAGAGTTTTTTAGGCGAGGTGATTAAAATTATTGATGATTTGTTTTTTAAAAAATCTTCCGGAAAAGAAAGCGGAAAAAAAGAGACGGTTTTTTTTGATGAAGAAAAATCAAAATTTTTGGAAGAAAAGTCTTCGCGGATGGTTTTTAGAGCCAATATTCGGCTGGCGGCTTCGGCGGCCGGCCAAGAGGAAGCCGAACAGATATTAAAAGATTTAGCTGGCGCTTTCGCGCAATTTTCCGAGCCTCAAGGGAATGAATTTGAATTC
>JBBTTT010000022.1:0-1157 GCA_038064095.1 Patescibacteria group bacterium
GGCGGAAGCTTTATTTTATTTTGAATTAGCCTCTGCTTATCTTGAACAGGAAAATCTGGAAGCCAGCCGCGGCGTTATCAGTCAAATTTCAGATCAAAATTTGCGGTTGATTTTATTTTTAATGCTTGCGGAAAAAGCCGCCAACCTGGAAGACTGGGAAAAAGGAAAACATTTAATTGAAACGATTGACGCTTTAGCTTATCGTAACTACGGCCGCCTTAAGCTTATGAACTTTTTACTTTCCCAGAATAAATTAAATGAGGCGGAAGAAATAAGCAAATCGCTCATTGGCACCAATTTTGAAGAAGCGGCTGTTTTGGAAACCGCCAGCGCTTATTTAAAAGCCGGAGAAAAAGAAAAGGCTTTAAACCTTATTTGGCGCGTGGTAAAATGAAAAAATGGAAAGAATTTTAATTAAAGATATTGTCAACCGCATCGGGCAAAAAGTGGTTTTGAAGGGTTGGGTGGATGTTCGGCGCGATCACGGCAAGCTTATTTTTATTGATTTGCGCGATAGTTCTGGTAAGGTGCAAGTGATATTCATTATGCGTCCGGCTACTGGTGATTTAACTAAAGTTTCAGATGTTTATCGTGATAGGATTATGGCTGACAGATTACGTCCCGAATGGGTTATTGAAATTGAAGGCGTTGTTAAAGAGCGTCCCAAGAGTATGGAAAATCCAGATTTACCTACTGGAAAGATTGAAATAGAGGTTACAAAATTAAAAATTTTAAACGAAGCCAAAACGCCGCCGATTGATGTTTTTGGAAAAGGCGATGACATCGGCGAAGAAGCGCGGCTTAAATACCGTTATTTGGATTTAAGACGGCCGCGGCTTCAGAAAAATTTGAGGAATCGCCACAAGATTATTAATTTTATCCGCGGTTTTCTGGCGGAAAAAGATTTTACGGAAATAGAAACGCCGATTTTGACGAAATCCACGCCGGAAGGGGCGAGGGATTACGTGGTGCCTTCGCGGCTTCATCCCGGAAAATTTTACGCTTTGCCGCAATCGCCCCAGCAGTACAAACAGCTTTTGATGGTTTCCGGCTTTGAACGGTATTTTCAGATTGCCCGCTGTTTTCGCGATGAAGACACGCGCGGCGATCGTCAGCCGGAATTCACCCAGCTTGATTTGGAAATGTCTTTTGTCAAT
>JBBTTT010000023.1:0-1426 GCA_038064095.1 Patescibacteria group bacterium
ATTTTATTCGCCCTCTGGCTGATTTTGGCGATTTTGGACAAAAAATACCGGCCGAACGTTTCGCCGCTTCTTTACGCGATAACGATTACGGTTTTGATTCTCTCGCTTTCCACGATTTTCGGTGAAAATCCGTACCGCAGTTTTTGGTCTAATTACGAAAGAATGGAAGGGTTGATCGGCCATCTTCATCTTTTTGCTTATTTTTTGGTTTTAATCAGCGTTTTGAAAACCGAGCGTGGCTGGCGCTGGTTTTTTTACGCTTTGGCCGGTTCCGGCGCGGCCATGGCAATTTACGGCTGGCTGCAGTATTTTGGCGTAGCCGCAATTTCTCTCCAGAGCGGGACGCGCGTTGACGGTACTTTTGGCAACGCCACTTATATGGCGATTTTTATGGTTTTTCAGGCGTTTTTAGCGATTTATTTTTTCTTAAAATCCCAGCAAACCTGGCAGAAAGTTCTTTTTGCCGCGCTTTTTTTTCTGGAAACGCCGATTATAATTTTTACCGCCACTCGGGGAGCGATTCTTGGTTTTTTTGGCGGATTATTTTTGTTGGCTTTATTTTTGGCTGTTTTATCAAAAAATAAGCGGGTTAAAATTATGGCCGCGGCCGCGGCGAGCGCGATTATTTTATTTATCGGCCTTTTTTGGATTTTTAAAGATTCGGATTTTATCAAAAATAATTATATACTTGCTCGTTTCAGTAATATCTCTTTTCAGGAAAGAACCGTGGAATCCCGCTTTACCATTTGGAAAATGTCTTTTGAGGGCTTTAAAGAACATCCGATTTTAGGGTGGGGGATTGAAAATTATAATCTCGTTTTTAATAAATATTACCAGCCGAATATGTATAAGCAGGAACCGTGGTTTGACCGTTCGCATAATGTTGTTTTTGACTGGCTTATTTCCGCCGGCCTGCTCGGCTTTTTGGCTTATTTAAGCATTTTTAGCGGCGCTCTTTACATTCTCTGGCGTGAATATGTTAAAAATCGGACGTTAAGCGTGGAGGCGGCGGTTTTTACCGGCCTTTTTGCCGCTTATTTTTTTCATAATTTTTTTGTTTTTGACAATCTGATTTCTTATTATCTGTTTTTTTCCGTTTTAGGATTCATTCATTTTAAATATGAAGAAAAAAAAGAAAATCCGGAATTAAGAATTTATAATTTGGAATCAGAATTAAGTTTAGTTAAAATGCTCGCCATCTTCGCGGTTTTTATCGCGCTTCTTTTTTCTCTTTATTTTTTGAATATTAAACCTGTTTTAGCCAATCGCGCCTTATTAGACACTTTAAAGGACATCAGTATTAAAGGACAAGACGTAGATGCTATTTTAAAGGACTTTGATAAAGTTTTCGCTTATCGGACATTTGGCACCGGCGAAGCCCGGGAACAATTATCCGGTTATGCCAGCAATATTGTTAAAACCGATT
>JBBTTT010000024.1:0-1822 GCA_038064095.1 Patescibacteria group bacterium
GGCTTAAAAATCTGGAAATAGTTTTGGCTTTAGTGGGTGATTCAACGATAACGAGTTTCATAAAAGTTGGAATATTATTTTGATTTTTGCCATATTCCTTCGTTATTTTTAACTACTTTTTTTAATTCAAGCATAGTAAGTTTTTGATTAAGAATGTCGGCCGGCAATTTGGTTTCAACTGACAGTTCGTCTTTGTTTTTTGGGTTTTTCAGGCATTCCAGAACGATTTTCTCCATTTCATCAAATTTGTCAAATTTTTTGTTTTCGGCGTTCAGGCCCAATATTTCCAAAACATCGTCCGCGTTTCGGACAAGCGCCGCCCCTTTTTTAATAAGTTCGTTCGTCCCCCTTGAATTAACGGAAGTGGTTTCTCCGGGAATCGCGCCCACTTCTCGGTTGTATTCCAGCGCCAGATAAGCGGTGATTAAAGCGCCGCTTCGCTCGGGCGCTTCCACGACGACGGTCATCTGGCAAAGGCCGGCGATAACGCGGTTTCTTTGGGGAAAGGTCCATTTTTCCGGCGGGCGGTCCGGTTCAAACTCCGAAATCAAAGCGCCGCCCTGATCAATAATTTTTTTAGCCAGCGGCTGGTTGGTCGCCGGATAAATTTGATTGATGCCGGAACCGAGCACCGCCAGCGTCAGGCCGCCGGCGTCCAGCGCGCCTTTATGCGCTTCGGCGTCAATGCCTAAAGCCAAGCCGCTTACGATAATAACGCCTTGGCCGGCTAAATCCCGCGCCAGCTCGCGGGCGGCTTTTAAGCCATAGCTGGTGGCTTTTCTTGTTCCGACGATAGCCACGGCCTTTCTCTTTTCATCGGGAATTTTGCCTTTTAAGTAAATTTGAAGAGGAGGATCCGGAATTTCCTTTAAAAGCGGAGGATAGCCTTTTCCTTTTTGTTTCAGCAGAAAATATTTGTCAGGCGATTTTTCCATATTATACTTATTAGAATATAGATAAAAATTATTCCGCGCAAATTTGCAAAGAACAAAGATAGTTGATATAAACAAAACAATGCCGAAATTTCAAGAAGAAAAAACTCTAATTATTATCAAGCCCGATGCCCTGCAAAGGAATCTGCTCGGCGAAATCATCGGCCGTTTTGAAAAAAAGGGCTTGAAGATCGCCGGCCTTAAAATGATTCAGCTGGAAGACATTTTATTGGATGAACATTACGTTCATCATAAGGACAAGCCGTTTTTTAAATCCCTTAAAAATTTTATGAAATCTTCGCCGGTGGCGGTAATGGCGCTTTCCGGCTTGAACGCCGTTAGCGCAGTCAGAATTATTGTCGGTCCGACTAAAGGATACGAAGCGGACGCCGGCAGCATTCGCGGAGATTTTTCCATCAGCGGGCAGGCCAATATTGTCCATGCTTCGGATTCTCCAAAGGCCGCGGAAGCGGAAATAAAGAGGTTTTTTAAAACCGAAGAATTATTTGATTATAAAAAGGTTGATTTTGAATTCGTTTACGGCGAGGAAGAAAGAGAAAATTAAAAAAAGAGAAAACGAAGGCAGGGAAGCATGTGAATAAGTTTCTTGAAAAACTCCGGTTGTTATGCTATTATAAAATTGAAAACTTTGCCCGAGGAACTTATAGATCAAGTAGTTTTTTAGGGAGTTCTAAATTTCATTCCGCCTTGGCGGGATGGTGCGAACACCCACCTGGAAAAAAAGCTGTAAGTCGGGCGAAGTTTTTTTATTATGTTATGAAAAAACAGAAATCAATGGCCGTAATTCATTATCACGAAATCGCCCTGAAAGGAAAAAACCGCGCTTTTTTTGAAAAAACACTGGCGCTGAACATTGAACGGATGATGAA
>JBBTTT010000025.1:0-2748 GCA_038064095.1 Patescibacteria group bacterium
CGGATTGGACCTTTCGGGCGGCGCTCAGCTGGTTTATCAGGCCGATATTTCTTCGCTGGCGGCTTCCGAAGTAAAAGAATCTATGGAAGGACTCAGGGACGTTATTGAAAGAAGAGTGAATCTTTTTGGCGTGACCGAGCCAATCGTCCAAGTGGAAAAGCGCGGCGAAGAAAGGCGGCTGATCGTGGAATTAGCCGGAATCAACGATGTCAACCAGGCTATTAAAATGATCGGCGCCACTCCCTATCTTGAATTTCGCGTTGAGCGTCCGGCCGAAGAACGGGATGCGATTTTAGAAAAACAAAAAACAGGCGGTTCTTTGACTGAAGACTCTTATTTTATTCCGAGTGTTTTAACGGGACGGTATCTTAAACGGGCGGCTCTGGATTTTGAACAGACGACTTTTGAGCCGGTGGTTAATCTGGAATTTAACGGCGAAGGAGAAAAGATTTTTTCCAATTTGACTCGCGAGAATATTAACAAGCGCCTGGCGATTTACGTTGACGGAATTCTTCTCAGCGCGCCGGTGGTCAGGGAAGAAATTACCGGCGGCAGGGCTCAGATTTCAGGCAAGTTTACGCCGCCGGAAGCTAAATCGCTGGTGAGGAATTTAAATGCCGGCGCCTTGCCCATTCCCATTAAACTTATTTCTCAGCAAACCGTGGGCGCTTCTTTAGGCAGTGACGCTTTGTCAGCCGGCATTCGCGCCGGCCTCTACGGCGCGATCGCGATCGCCGTTTTTTTAATTCTTCGGTATAGAATTTTAGGGGTAGTTGCGGTTTTGGCTTTATTCGTTTATATCGCTTTTATTTTAGCTTTGTTTAAATTGATTCCGGTAACGCTTACCGCCGCGGGCATTGCCGGATTTATTTTATCAATGGGGGTGGCGGTTGACGCCAATATTCTTATTTTTGAGCGTTTTAAAGAAGAGGCGAGAAGCGGTAAAAATCTGGCTTCCGCGCTTGAAGACGGCTTTAAGCGCGGCTGGACTTCCATTCGCGACTCCAATATCTCCTCTTTTATTACTGCCGTAATTCTTTATTGGTTTTCCACCAGTTTGGTTAAGGGTTTTGCTTTGACTTTAGGCCTAGGTATTTTAGTCAGCTTATTTTCCGCTTTAATAGTTACCAGATTTTTTGTTTTTGCCTTGGGCGTAAAACAGGCCGGCGGGATTAATTCGTTCTTATTTGGCGCGGGACTTAAAAATCTTTTTTCAAATCAATGATAATAAAGTTCAGAAAAATTTATTATTTTATTTCCGGGCTATTGGTCATTTTAAGCCTGGCTGCTATTTTAATTTTGGGTTTTAACTGGGGAATTGATTTTACCGGCGGCTCTTTAATAGAAGTGGAATTTTTTGAGCAGCCGTCTTTTGAGCTTTTGAAAGAGAGGGTGGATAATCAAGAATTTGGCGCGGTTAATATCCAATCGGCCGGCGAAAAAAGCGTGATTTTCCGCTTGGCGGACATAAGTGAAAATGAACATCAAGTTTTTTTGACAAAAGTCGCCGCTCAAGATAATTACCGCGAAGTTCTGCAAGAAAGGCGTTTTAATTCAATCGGTCCGATAATCGGTCGGGAATTGAAGCGCCGGTCTATTTTCGCCATTGGTCTTGTGCTTTTAATGATCGTTTTTTATATTGCTTTCGCTTTTCGTAAAGTTTCCCATCCGGTTTCTTCTTGGAAATACGGCCTGGCGGCGATCGCGGCTTTGGCTCACGATGTTTTGATTCCAGCCGGAATTTTTTCCGCTTTGGGATATTTTAAGAATGTGGAGATTGACGTTTTATTTATCGTCGCTCTGCTTACGATTTTAAGTTTTTCCGTTCATGATACGATTGTCGTGTTTGATCGCGTGCGCGAAAACCTGAAAAAATATTCCAATCGCCGGCCTTTTGAAGAAGTGGTGGCTGAAAGTCTCCGCCAAACTATCGGCCGCTCTTTGGCCACCTCTTTCGCGATTTTAATTGTTTTAATTTCTCTTTTTGTTTTCGGCGCGGAATCCATTAAATACTTTTCTTTAACTTTGATTATCGGCATTATCGCCGGAACGTATTCTTCCATTTTTATCGCCAGCCCGCTTTTGGTTACTTGGCAAAAACGGGCGGCATTGAATTCATAAAAAAGGCCAACTATAGACAAAAATTGCCGGATATGGTATGTTTATTTTTAGAAAATAATTAGTTGTTTGAAAAATAAAAATAAAGAAGGAGGGATAAAATTTGAAATCTGTTTTGGATAATGTTTTATTTGCGCGCGCGTATTTTTTATTCGGCCTGTTTGTCTATATGCTCGGGGGATTTTACCTTGATTCATTGAATCTAAATCCGATTTATGACCCTATTCTGGAAAAAATTCCAATTGTTGATGTTGGGACGATCTCCACCTACGGATTGATTCTTATGTACGGAATAGCGTTTATTTATTTAAAGCCCTTGCTTGGCGGAAAAAAAGAAGCGGAATTATGGATTATTTTATCCAGTTCGTTTATTGTCCGAACACTTTTTTGTCTTGTCACGGCTTTCGGGGTTCCTCTTGGTTTTATTCCGATAGAAGAAAAGGGGCTTTATTTTTTGTTAAAAAAAGCGGGGTTGGTTTTTCAGAATGATTTATTTTTTTCCGGACATACAGCCGCGCCTTTCGGTTTTTTTCTTTTTTTTGAGGATAAAATAGCAAAAATTATTTTTTTAATCGGAACCGCGGCGATGGGGATTTCAGTTTTATTGCTTCATCATCATTACGTGGTGGA
>JBBTTT010000026.1:0-4117 GCA_038064095.1 Patescibacteria group bacterium
ATTCTCCTCCCTCCTCTGCCCCCGCATTATGTACAAGTGCGGGGGTTTATTTTTTGCGTTAATATCCCCTCCGCAAAACCGCGGCGCCGTAAAAATTTTCCGTTTTTTGAGAAACGCCTTGGCCGGCATTAATTGTCATTTCTATCTTTATTGCCATTGAAGTGGGGGCGTTTTGAATTTTTCTGAAAATAAGCCGGCTGACTTCGGTTTCGGCGGAGGTCAGTAATTCGGGATTAACGCCGTTTTTCCGGTATTTCACGGCGTTATTTTCCAAAAAAAACTCCATTGTCGCGGGATTTTCGGTTTCCTGATCAACAGTGTTTAAAACCAGCCGGCCGGGGCTGGCGTCAAAAACGCTTTCTCCGCCGCTTAAGCCGTTTGCCAACCGAATCTCCCTGATCATTCTTTCTAAGACGGTTCGGGCAGAAACGTTTAGGGAACGGCTGGCTTTAAAACCGCCGAAAGATTTAGTCATTATTAAAATCGCGTTAACCGCCAAAACGGAAATCACCGCCAAAATCGCCGCGTAAATTAAAAGTTCCATTAAAGTGAATCCGTGAGAACGCTTCATATTTCAAACAGATTAGTCAAATAAGTTGACGCTCCGCGGGTGGTGGTGGCGCCGGTTTTCGTTTTCCAAGAAACGGAAACCATGATTTTTCTGGTATCCGGATCAGCCGCGCCGGAAACCGCGATATTGTCATTCGCGTCCCTGAAAACATCGGCAAGCGAAAAACTCCTCTCAAAAACTCCGTCAACATAAATATTGGTCGTAGTCGCCTGCCAGCCAGCGGCGTTAAAGTAAAAATAATAAGAAGTGGAAGTGGAAAGAGGCGCGATTTTCGCGCTCCAGCCGCCGTCTCTCAAAGAACGCAGCGCTTCCATTCCTTCTTCCAAAAGAAAAGCGGCTTGAATGTTTTTAACGCTTAAATCCGCGACGGCCAGCGTTTTTTGCAGGGCGCCGATTAAAGCGAAAAGCGCGACAGAAATTATGGCGGCCGCCACCGCTACCTCCATTAATCCGAACCCTCCGGCCAATAATTTTTTTTTCATTTTAATTTATCTCGGCTAAGCCTGATTTTTGAATAACGACAGTTTTTGTTTTTGTCCCGCCTTTTAACCTAATCACAACGGTTCCGGATTGGCCGGTCTCGCCGGTCAGGCGCTTAAAAATCGCTTCCGCGCCGCCGCCGGCCAAGCTGACCTGGGAAATTTCCGCCGCCGCAGGCAGATAAAAAATTTCATTGTCCGGCGCGCCTTCGCTGAAATTTTGGCCTTTAAAAATTACGGCCCGGCTGTTTTCAAAATGAACGCCGTAAACGGAATCTTCTTTTGAAGAGAGTGTTTTGGCGCGCGCTTCATTGACAAAGGAAAAAATATTTTCCGCCGTCCCGCTCAAAATCTGTTCTTTCCTGAAAGAAGAAAAGCCCCTGGAAACAATGGCCGCTAAAATCAAAACAACGGCCAGCGCGATCAAAATTTCCAAAGCTGTAAACCCCCACACTAACTTTGCCGTTTTTTTAAGCGCGTAAAATTTGCGCAACGGTAAAGTTAGCGCGGAGATAAATCCTTTTTTCTTATAAAAATAATTATTTACCGGCATAGCTTGATTTTATCATTAAAATTTTATAATATCTAAACTGGTTCTTTAATAAAATTAAACTGGATTGAAATTAAACCAAAAGGAGAGAAAATGATAAAAAATATAATTTCTGATTTGGGCGGATGTTTGTTCTTCTGTGATTTTAAAAGTGCCACCGAAAAACTCGCGGAATATTCTTCGTTAAGCGGCAAAATGATATTTGAAAAAATAGATTCAAAAAACGAAGATTACAAAAATTTTATAAAAGGCCTGATCAGTCCGGAAATATTTTATAAAAAAATAAAAGAAAAAATAAATTTTAATAATTCTTTTGAAACGTTTAAAAAAATCTGGATGGAACAATTATTTTCAGTGAATAAAGAATACGCAAAATTATGTATTGTTCTTCTTAAAAGCGGCTATAAAATTTATTGCCTTTCCAACATTGACGAAATGCACTGGAAAAAAATCACAGGCGATTTTTACGAAATGGATTTTTTTCACGGATGTTTCGTTTCTTATCAAATGAAAAAAATCAAGCCCGCGACTGAAATTTATGAAGAAGTTATAACAAAGATCAAAGGTCAGCCCGATGAATTCCTTTTCATTGACGACCGAAAAGAAAATGTGGAAGGAGCGCGGAAAACCGGTATGTACGCTCTTCTTTATCGCCACAAAGAACACGACGAGTTCGTAAAAACAATTGAGCTGCTTTTAAAGTAATTCAATTCAAGGGGGTAGTAGAGCTAATGTTTCACTACCCCCAAGGGTCGGATAATCATCCGACCCTGTTTTTTTATAATCCCGCCAAACTTGAATACAGGGGCTGGATCATGGAAATGGCGAAAAAACCGACGACCGCGCCGATCACCACCATCAAAATCGGCTCAATCACGGTGGAAATATCTTTGGTGGCATCCGCCACTTCTTCTTCGTAAAAATCCGCCAATTGGACGAGCATTTTGGAAAACTGGCCGGTTTCTTCGCCCACAGCCATCATTTCTCCCACTAACGCCGGATAAAGACGGGATTTAGTTTTAAATACTTCCGAAATCGGACTGCCTTTTTGGACTTTAAGCCGGGCTTCTTCAAGCGCTTTTTTATAGCGATAATTTTGGAGCACTTCTTCGGTAATTTCCAGCGCTTTTAAAACATCAACGCCGGAGCCGATCAGCGAACCGAGAGTGCGCGCCGTGCGCGCGGCGTTTATTTTTTGAACTAAAACTTTCAAAATCGGCAAACGGAAAAAAATGGCAGAAATCGTTTTTTTTCCGTTCTCGGTCTGAACCAAATAAGCCGCCGAAGCCGCGGCCACCAAAACCATTGTTAAAAAAATCAGAGTGTGGGAAACGATAAAACTGCTGACAAAAATAACGAATTGAGTGCTGGGCGGAAGACTTATTTCCAATTCCTTAAAAGTGGAAATCAAAGTAGGGACGACATAAATAAGCATCAAAACGCCGATCACGACCATCGTGATGACGATAATCGCCGGATAAATCATCGCTCCTCTGATTTTTTTGAGAAGATTATGCTCGCGCTCCAGCTGATAAGCGATCAGCCGGAGATTTTCAACCAAATTTCCTCCTTCTTCTCCAGCTTTAACCATTGAAACAAAAAGAGAAGAAAAAACTCCGGGATGCGCTTTCATACTCTCGGATAAAAATTTTCCCCGGCGAATGTCTTCGGCCAGAACGGTTAAAATCAGCTGGAACTTCCGGCTCTTGGCCTGGCCGGCTAAAATTTCCAGCGCCTTAACCAAAGAAAGGCCGGCTTTTATCATTACCGCGATGTTCCGGGCAAAAATCATTTTTTCCGCCGTGGAAACGCGGTTAAACAAACCAAGAGTCAAAAATCGCGAAGCCGACCGTTTTTTTATTTCCTCGGAAGAAATTAAAATATATCCTTTTTCGCGGAGCATCCGCGCCAAATCAAATTTATCCGCCGCTTCTCTTGTTTCTTCAATCTCTTCACCCGACATTTTTTTGGCTTTGTAAGAATAAGAGGGCATCCCAAAATTATACCACAATGCGGGATACCGGAGTCGAACCGGTGCCTACTGCTTGGAAGGCAATCATTCTACCGCTAAACTAATCCCGCTAAAGAAAATAAACAATACAATTATTATCAATAAAAACCGGATAAAAGTAAAACCCGCCCAGGCGGGGTTTTACTTTTATAAAACAATTGGACAGTTTAATTTTCTTCCGCCTCGGAGGGTTCAAAATCGGTTTCTTCTTCCATTGGAGCGCCGCAACATTCTTTCGCTTCATCGCTGGCGCTGTCGCAAGTTTTGCATTTGTAAGCCATTTTATTTAAAACAAACTATGATTGATAATATATCATACAATATGATAAAACGACCTTTTTCCAGTCTTTTATTTCTTGTATACTATCATCTTTTTTCTAAAAATCAACCTCTTTAAAATTTATCCATCATTAATTAAATTTGCGATAAGTGTCCGCCCAGTAGGGCTCGAACCTACGACCTTCTGCTTAAGAGGCAGTTGCTCTACCAACTGAGCTATGGGCGGA
>JBBTTT010000027.1:0-6455 GCA_038064095.1 Patescibacteria group bacterium
TTCGCTGAACAGATCAGCTTGTTTGCCGAGAGAGAGAGAGAGAGAGAGAGAGAGAACGGACTTGATTCAGAGTTTGTTCGGCGAGATTAAGGGCTTGATCCGGAAAATTGAGGGCGGTTTCTTGGATGTCAGCCGCGGTTAAGACCGCGGCTTTTTGAAAGGAGACGGCGGCCAGCAAAGTTTCCGAAGCTGCTTTGTTTTTTTGGTGGTTGATTGACAAGTAAAAATTGCGGCTGACAGCGGCGATTGTTTCCGCTCCCGCGATCACCCCGGCGGGATTTTTAATGAAAACAAATTCTAAAATAATCAACGGTATTAAAATTAAAATCGCGTGCTTTAAAAAAGCTTTTATCGGACTTGAATTTTTTAACAAGCTTGCTTCCTTAGAAGTTTGAATTACGGGAGCCTCGCCGGATAAAAGGATTTTATCCCAAACATCTATGCTCTGCGCTTCTCGTTTATACGAGATAAGCGCGTCAGGATTCACGAACCAATCTCGTCCGATTCTTTTTGCTTTAATTTTCCCTCCGCGGCAAAGCTGGCCAATGTAATCTTTGGCATAGCCGGAAATTATACTCGCTTGTTTTAACGAGATGAATTTTTCTTCGTTAAAATTTATCTCGTATTCTTTCACCATTGATTTTTTAAAAAATAAAAAATAAAATCTTGTTAAAACGAGATTATTTATGATTATTTATCATAATATCCTTTATTTATTATATTATAAGGCATTTCGTGAAAATCCGCATAAAAAAAGTTAATAATATGTGAATAACTTTTTTTGTTATATAATATCTAAATGGTTAATCAAAATATCGCTGAAATATTTTTTAAAATAGGAAATTTGTTGGAAATAAAAGGAGAGGCTTTTAAGCCGAGGGCTTACCGAAAAGCCGCTGAAACCATAAAAAACTTGGAAGAAGATGTTTCTTTTTTTTATAAAAAAGAAGGGCTTAAGGGCCTTAAAAAAATTCCGGGGGTCGGAAAAAGCATTGCCAAGAAAATTGAAGAATATCTAAAAAAAGGAAAAATCAAGTATTGCGAAGAATTGGAAAAAGAAACCGCCATTCGCCAAGTCATTACTTATTATTTTGAAACCAAAGGATTGAATCTGGAACAACTAAAAAACAACGCCAAAAAAAAGAAAATAATTTATTCCCGCTTCACCAGGCCGGCCAAACAATTGATAGAATTGGCGGGATCGCTGGAAAGCGCCAAAGAAGCGATTGACAAAGTGGCTAAATGGGCGAATTCAAGAAATCTGGATTACGCCATTGAAACTGTTTTTAAAAAATGGCTGGAAATTGACAGATTAAAGCCGAAAGAAGTGGTCAAAAAACCTTTTTACGATAATCTGCCGATGGTTTGGTCGGGAACCCGGAAAAAATGGTTTGTGATTGACAAAAGCGGAGAATGGCTGGAATTTGCCGGCAAAGAATCCGGCATTGAATGGCGGATAATAAAATAGCAAAATGATGTTCTAATGTTCTTGAGAATTTGAGAATGTGGTGATGGTATATCGCCAGTGAATTAAAACAAAAAAACAAAAAATAAGCATTTAATTTTCGCGATTCAAAAAATAAAAATGTCCATAAAAATAATTCAAAAAGATAATCCGATTCTGCGGCAAAAAGCGAAAGAAGTCCCGTTTAACGAAATTGAGTCTGAAAAAATACAGACTATCATCAAACGAATGGCGGAGGCGCTTTCGGAAAGCGCGAACGGCGTCGGGCTAGCCGCGCCCCAAATCGGCGTTTCTCTGGCGATATTTTTAATTTCCGAAGAAGTTAAAAATAAAGCGGCGGCCGGAAAAATAACTCCCGAAGAAAGAAAAAAACTGAAACATTTTATTTTTATCAATCCCAGGCTTGTTAAAAAATCCCAAAAAAAAACCTTAATGGCGGAAGGATGCCTTAGCGTGGAAGGAGTTTTCGGAAACATTAAGCGATCCCGCCAAGTTGTCGTAGAGGCCTATAATGAAAAAAGAGAAAAATTCAGAGCGGGAGCTTCCGGATTGTTCGCTCAAACGCTCCAGCACGAAATTGACCATCTTAACGGCGAGCTTTTCACGGATAAAGCGGAAAAATTGGAAAAAATACGCTAAATGAATAAAATAAAAACTCCAAAAATCGTATTTTTCGGCACGCCGGAATTCGCGGTAATGGTTCTAAACAAACTGAAAAACGCGGGCCTAACGCCGATTTTAATAATCACGCGCCAAGACGCTAAAAAAGGCCGGGGGTTAAAATTCTCCCCTTCTCCGGTCAAGCTCTGGGCGGAAAAAAATAACGTTGAATTTTGGAAGCCGGAAAATCTGAAAAACGAAAAATTTTTGGAAAAACTTCGCAGCTTAAAAGCGGAACTTTTTATAATCGCTTCTTACGGAAAAATTCTGCCCGCGGCGCTCTTGAATGTTCCGCCTTCCGGCGCCGTCAATGTCCACCCCTCGCTTCTTCCAAAATACCGCGGGCCTTCGCCGATGGAAAATGCGATTCTTGACGGCGCGGAGAAAACCGGCGTTACGATTATGCTCGTTGATGAAGAAACGGATCACGGGCCAATTCTCGCGCAGCAAGAATTGGAATTTTCAATATCTGGCTTTCAATTTTCAAAATTAGAAACAGTTCTGGCAGAATTGGGAAGCAATCTGTTGATTGAAACGATTCCGAAATGGCTGAACAATAAAATCAAACCAAAAGAACAAAATCACGCTGAAGCGACCTATACCCAAAAAATTAAAAAAGAAGACGGGCAGATTGATTGGAATAAATCAGCTGAAGCGATTGAACGAAAAGTCAGGGCGTTAAATCCGCGCCCGGGGACTTTCACGTTCTGGAAAAAAAAAGGCCGTCTTACCCGTTTGATTATTATTGAAGCAAAAACGATAGAAAATAAAAACAATAAAAAAGCGGGGGAAGTTTTTGAAAAAGACGGAGAATTCGCCGTGGCCGCGGGAAAAGACGCTCTTTTGATAAAACGGCTTAAACCGGAAGGCAAAAAAGAAATTGCCTCGCGGGATTTTCTGCGAGGCGAGCGTCAAATTCTTAATTCTCAATTATAAATCCATTGTTGCATTTTTAATTAAGTATGATATTTTTAAATAAATTCCGTACCTTAAAAAGATCATAATATAAAAAGGAGGGCGAAATGAAAAATTTTTTAGGTTTTTTGGTTTGTTTTGTTTTATTGGCTTGTTTGCCAATCAAAAGTTTTGCCGAATACGCGCCGGAAAAAAGTAAAAGAGTGAATGAATATGTGGCAGCGCCTCATGTTTATATTATTAAAATCTACCCTGTTTGGGATGAAATTATAAAGGATGAAATGAGAACAATAGGCGGGAAAATAGTAAAATTATATTTTTATTATGCCGATGTTCCAAACGGAATAAGGGTCTATATTTTTGAAGAAAATATAGACATAGATGAAAATATTCCAAAAGAAATAAAAAAATATTATGAGAAATATATAAAGCCGTCAATAGAAAAAGACGGCGGCTGAAAGGTAATTTTTAATAAAAAATAAATTAAAAAAATAATAAATAATCCCGCCGGACGGGGTTATTTTCTTTTTGTTTCCCGACCAAAGCTGCGGGGTTAGGATTCGAACCTAAATAACATGATTCAGAGTCATGTATCCTACCATTAGATGACCCCGCAATATTAAGAAATATTAACGCAAAAAAGAAAATTTTAAAAGACTTTTTTTATTTAATCCGCGCCAACTAAAGAACAGAGATAATATATTTAACTGGCGGTTTTTGATTAGCTGATAAACGATAAAACATCTGCAAACTTCGTTGTTCTTTTTCAACAATATCTATTGCCGATAAAATAATGAGATGTTTTGATGTAGCTTTGAATGATAAATCAATTTCATGCGCTAATTCGGCCACCGATGCTTCTTTATTTTTTCTCAAATACTTCAAAATCGCCAATCTTCGCCGATTAGCCAATGCTTTTAAATTTTTTTCCATATTTTTCATATTATTATATTTTATAATATTCTACCATTCGCGCGAATTAGAGTTATAGCACTAAACTGATTATAATACTAACACAAATAGAATTTAATAACCTTTTATTTTTTAAATCTCTTAAATTTTCTGATCTTTAAATTCTTTAAATATTGTTTGGATCTAAAACTTGACGGCGTGCGATAAGCCGGTTTTCCTTTTCTGTTTCCAACTTTAGCATAATTTTTCATAGATAAAATCGCCATTTGCGGTTAGACCAGTAAGGGCCGGCATAATTGACGCCGATTCTTTTGGCGGATTTTATTTCCGAAGGTTTGATTCTTATTCCCCTGTCTTCGATCCAAAGTCCGGTTCGGCTGCTCGCCGGCTTCCCGTTAAATTTTCCGTCAATTTTAAGATGGTTTGTAATTCGCGCCGGACCGCTGATTTTATCCGTTCCTCTGATTAAGACGGCGGCCGGATAATTTTTCGGCCCGGCCACGATATTAAGCATCCAATGCATTCCGTAAGTAAAATAAACATACCAATTCCCCGCCGCGCCGAACATCGCTTTGTTTCTTTCGGTCTTTCCCCGGCTGGCATGCGAGGCTTTGTCGGAAAATCCGTCATAAGCCTCAACCTCGGTAATCATCAAAGAAATTATTTTTCCGTTGATCCGGCGCGTCAAAAATTTTCCCAACAAATTTTTGGTAACCACCAAGGTCGGTTTGGCGTAAAAATTTTTTGTGATCCGTACCCTCATTATCCAGCGTCTATATTTTTAAATATCTTTTTACCGCGATCCAACTGGAGATAACTCCCAAAAACACGCCGACAAAAAGAAGAACGGCGAAAATCTCAAAAAAGTTCGCCAAATAATACGCGAAAAGATCCGGGCCGCCCAAAAAGCGCTCCGCCCGAGGCCCGAACCAGAGAGTTAAAGGATAAAAAATTACCATCGCCGAAAACGCGGCCAGAACGCCGTGGATAATTCCTTCTATTATATAAGGGCCGCGGATGTAGCTGTTTTTGGCGCCGACAAGGCGCATAATGGAAATCTCTTCGCGATTAGTGAAAATCGCCAAACGGATAGTGTTAAAAGCGACCAAAACCGCGATCATCGCCAAAACCAGACTCACCCCCGCTCCTATCCGCCGAGAAGCCCCCAAAATTCCGGAAAGCCGGTTGATAATCAATTGATTTTGAGAATAATTAACTTTATCTATTATGGAAGAATAAACGCCGTCTTCCAAAAAACGGGTAATCGCTTCGTATTGGCCCAGTTCTTTGGCTTTAACGTTTAAACTCGCGCCCAAGGGATTCCCCTCAAGTTCATCCAGAGAACGGGTAATCAAAGAATTGTTTTGATGCTTTTTTTTAAAATCCTCAAGCGCTTGTTCGCGCGAGATGTACTCAATTTCTTTTACCTGAGGCAAGCCGGAGAGAGAAGAAGAAAGATTTTTAATTTCGCTTTCCGGGGCGTCGGTTCTAAAATAAACGCTGATATCCACTTTGTTTTCAAGGCGCAAAAGAGCGGAACTTAAAAGAACGTTTGAAAAAAGGAGCGCACCAACCATAAAAAGCGCCAAAACCATCACCAAAATGGTGGCTAAAGAAACCCAGCGGTTCCGCCAAAAAGAAATCACGCCGTTTTTAGCTATTCTTTTCAAAGTGATGAAAAACATAAAATAAAATTTAAAAATGCAAAATTAAAAATATTCAAAGCATATAGCGGCCTTCTTTGTCGTCTCTGATTATCCGGCCGCGCTCCATTGTCACCACCCGTTTTTTAAGACCGTTGATAACGTCTTTATTATGAGTGGTTAAAATGACGGTGGAGCCGAGTTCATTTATTTTTTGCAAAAGAGCGACGATTTCTTTGGCGTTTATCGGATCAAGATTGCCGGTCGGCTCGTCGGCAACGATCACGTCCGGCCGCATCACGATGGCGCGAGCAATCGCCACGCGCTGTTTTTCTCCGCCGGAAAGTTCGCCGGGGAAATGACAGATTTTATCCTTTAACCCAACTAAATCAAGAACCTGCGAAATATCCGCTTCAATTTCTTCGTCAACCATTCCGGCCGACTCCATCGCGAAAGCGATATTTTCATAAACGGTTTTGCTCGGTAAAAGCCGAAAATCCTGAAAAACCGCGCCGATGCGCCGCCGGATTTGAGGCAAATCTTCAGGCAAAAGATTATGAATGTCCAAAGATTCAAAAAATACCTTTCCCGAAGTGGGCCTTTCTTCGCATAAAAGCATTTTTATCAAGGTAGTCTTCCCGGCGCCAGACTGGCCGACCAAAGAAACGAATTCTTTCGGTTCAATGCTTAAATTTATATCTTCCAAAGCGATGGAAGCGGGAGAATATTGTTTTGAAATCCGGTCAAAAAAAATCATATTATTCGCATAATTCTTCTAATTCCGCTTCAATAAAATTATCCAGTCCGCCGTCAAGCACTTTCTTCACATTTCCTTCTTCCACGCCAGTGCGATGGTCCTT
>JBBTTT010000028.1:0-4151 GCA_038064095.1 Patescibacteria group bacterium
GAACCGCGGCGATGGGGATTTCAGTTTTATTGCTTCATCATCATTACGTGGTGGACGTGTTGGCGGCTCCGGTTTTTATCTGGGCTGTTTACAGTTTTTTTCATTATCGTTTTTTTAAACAGTGATATTAATAAATATCGCTGTTTTTTTATTTTTAATTAATCCGCTCGCCGCTCCGGGGTTTACTTTTTCGGTTTTTTGTGGTAATTTATAAAAAATTGTTTTTTTGACATTTAAATATTGTTAATTGAGGAGGAAAAAATGAAAAAGAAAGTTTTGGTTACCGGCGCTTGCGGTTTCGTGGGGTCGCATTTGGTGGATATGCTGATAGAGAAAGATTATGAAGTGATTGCCACTGATTTGGCCGCGGCCTCTAAAGATTTTTTGAATTCTAAGGCGATTTTTATTCCGGCTGATTTTTCCCGGGCCGAAGACGTGAAGCGCTTGTTTAAAGCAAAAGAAACGGAAGGACTGAAAACAGTCTTCCATATCGGAGCGATTTTTGATTTTTCTCCGCCGGAGAGCGTGATGTACGAAAACAACGTGGTCGGCACTTACCATATTTGCCGATATTTTGCCGAGCATCCTCCCGGAAAAGATAAACTTTTAATTTTGTACAGTTCCGGCGCGATTTATGGCGATACTTCTTCCGCGGTTAGCGCCGAGGAAGGTTTTAAGCCCGATCCCCGGCACGCTTATGAGCGCACAAAATTTGAACAGGAAAAAGTTTTGATGACTTTTATTAAAGCCCGTTATTTTCAGATGTTTAAATCCATAATTATTCGGCCGGCGGCCATCATCGGACCGCGCTCCAGGTACGGCGCCGCTAAAATCATTCAAATGATCGCGGCTGGCCAACTCCAATTTTTTCTGGGAAAAAAGAATTTAAGAGTAGCGGCTGTTCATGTTAAAGATGTCGCGGCCGCCACTATTTATTTGGCTGAATTTGACTGGCAGAAGTTAGCTTTGACTAGCTGTTCCTTTATTCCTGTTTTCAACGTGGTTGATGATTCCCGTTATACCTACGAAGATCTGATAAGTTATGTCGCCAGCCTTTTAAAGGATAGCCATAACGCCAAAATTCTTTCTTTTCATCTGCCGATTGGAATGATTAGGCCGCTTGTTTGGTGGCAGGAATACCTCGCGAAAAAATTTCAAACAAGGCCGCTGTTAAATCAAGCTTTGCTTGATTTTTTTAAAGCAGAGATGGCGATGAATAACCATTTACTAAAAAGCATAGGTTTTACTTTTCAGTATTCTGATACCAAAGCGGCAATCGCGGACACGATTCATTGGTATTTAAAGGAGGAATGGATATGAAATTCTTGAAAAACGAGAAAGGAACTTTTGTGATTGACATTCTGATTTTTTTGCCATTGGTTTTCGGCCCTTTGATTGTTTATTTGGCCACTCGCTATATTTATCGCTGGTTTGGCCGGAGAAAATTGATAATTCCATTTTTTAGCGGTTTAGTCATTAAGGGTTTTTGGCTGGCGGCTGGCGGGCTTTACTTTGATTATTGGAAATTTGGATTTTTGAGCAAAATGTCGGGAAATGAGTTTATGTGGAATTGGCCGTTTGATTTGTTGGGGTGGCGTTTGGCGGCTAAAGATCAAATTCCCACTTACGCTGATTTTTACGGATTTTGGAATATACTGGCCTGCTTTTTATTTCTGGCGGTTTATCCTTTGGCTCTGTGGGTCGGAATTCAAATCGGCTATTTGCTTTTCGGCCGTTCGGAACGGCAAAAAGGCATAGCCGCTCTCTTTTTTCCTGTTTATAAATCTCATTTTAAATAGGAACTTAATAAGTAAAACCCCCGTTAATTTTTTTACGGGGGTTTTTTAATTGGTAAAAATAAGCTTTTATTGTAAAATAAAAACAATGGAAGAGGGGAATATTATCATTAGAATCGTTCTTTCCATCATCGCGGTCATGATTTTAGCTCTGGGCGCGATCGTTTATTTCAGGCAAAAAAAGGAAAAACTGAACCAAATTTATTTTTGGCTGGCTTTGAGCATTTCTTTCTGGGTTTTTAGCCGGGGAATGATGGAACAAGCCGCTTTAGGGAACATTCTTTTTTGGGTTAAAGCGCACTATTTAACAGCTCTTTTAATGGCGAATTTTGCTTTGCTTTTTGCCGCGGTTTTGGTGTATCAAAAACGAATTTATCGTTTTATCAACCGATTGGCGTTCGCGGCTTTGTTTACCGACCTGGGCTTGGCTTATTTGATTATAAACGGCAACGCCGTAATCGCGGACGCGCGTTTTATTGATGGTTTAATCAATGTTGTTTTTGGCCCCTTTTATCCTTATTATGTTTATTTTTTAGGTTTTTATTTTTTATCCACTCTGGCGTTTTTTGGCCGGGGGTTTTCCCGCTCTTTTGACGAAGCGGCAAAGGGCCAATTTAAATTGGTTATTTTTGGCAGCCTTATTTCAATTTCCGTCGGATTTATTACCAATTTAATTTTGCCTTGGCTCGGTTATTTTAATTTTTTTTGGGTCGGTCCGGTGGCGATCTTGGCTTTGATTTTCTCTTTTGATTATGCCATCAGCAAATACCATCTTTTTAACATCAAAATTATCGCCACGGAATTGCTGGTGTTTATTGTGTGGATCGCGATGTTGGCGGAAGTCCTGCTTGCCGAAACACTGGAAAAACGCTTGCTTGAAAGCGGTATTTTAGTTTTTGTCGTTATCTTCGGCGTTTTGATTATTAAAAGCGTTATCAGGGAAATTAAGCAGAGAGAAGACCTTGAAATTCTTTCAAAAAAACTTGAAGCAGCCAACGAGCGGCTTAAAGAATTGGACAAATTAAAAAGCGATTTCGTTTCTATCGCTTCGCATCAGCTGCGTTCTCCGCTGACCGTCATTAAAGGATACGGTTCCATGATTTTGGAAGGTTCTTTCGGCGGAACAAGCGTCGCCGTTAAAAACGCCGTAGAAAAAATTTATCAGTCGTCGGAACGGCTGATTGATTTTGTGAATGATTTGCTGGATGTTTCGCGCATTGAACGGGGCAAAATGCAGTATAGTTTTGAAAAAGCGGATATTTTTGAAATCGTTTCTTCGGTGGTTGAAGAATTTCAATTAGTGGCAAAGAAAAAAGGACTGATTTTGAAATTAAAGAAAAATAATGTCAAAATTCCGCCGCTTAAATTGGATGTCAACAAAATCAGGCAGATAATTTTGAATTTTATTGATAACGGCATTAAATATACTTCCCAAGGCAGCATAATCGCCAGCGCCTTAAAAACCGAAAAGGACGTTGAAATAAGAGTGGAAGATACCGGATTCGGCATTGACAAGGAAGATCAAGAAAAGATTTTTGACCAATTTATGAGAATAAACGCGGGCGCGGCCGGCGGAATCGGCGCGGGCCTTGGATTGTATGTGGCGCGCAAAATCGCCCAGGCGCACGGCGGCGAGGTTTTTGTTGAAAGCGAAGGAAAAGGGCGCGGTTCAACTTTTATCCTTCGGCTTCCCGTCAGGAAAAATTAAACGTCAAATCTTTATTAATGAAAAGTTTTATTTTTTTAATTGTTATGATGAGCGCGGTTTTCGCATCGGTTTATTGGCTGGTTGAAGAAAGCCCCTGGCAAATTATTTTAGGCAATGAAGAATCAAAAAGCAATTTGACGGCCGCGAATGTTTTTATCAGAATAAAAGATTCTTATAATTTTGCTTTAACCAAATTATTCGCCAAAATCGCCAAAATAAAAGGCGAAGATGAAAAAAAAGATGAATCGGAAAATTTTTTTCAAAAATCCGAAAAGATGGCGGCTGAAATTAACGAGCCCTTCAAAAGAACCAAAGCTTTTGTTTTAGTCGCGAAGGAAAGAAATGAAGCGGAAAAAATAAAATTTTCAGAAGCGGGGTCGGAAAAAATTTTATCTGATTTGAAAGAGGCCGCAAAAAGCTTTAAAAAAACAGAAGGATTTGAACAAACCGCCGCCGCTTCTATTTTGGGGCGGGCAATCGCCGATGTTTTACCGCTTTCGGAATTAAGTAAAAATCCGGAAATTATTTCTCAATTTATTTCGGAAATAAATTCAACTTCAGCTTTGGAGCCCTCGCCGAATAAATTCGCGGCGGCGGAAGCTTTATTTTATTTTGAATTAGCCTCTGCTTATCTTGAACAGGAAAAT
>JBBTTT010000029.1:0-1809 GCA_038064095.1 Patescibacteria group bacterium
ATTGACGGAAAAAATAAGCGCGGGCGTGGTGATAATTCCCAAATCGCTTATCCGGCCGCCTTGTTCCAAACATCCTTTGATAAAAGCTTCGCTCAATTCCGGCGAAGAAAGGCGCGCGTCGCGACCCACCGCTATTTCAGGATTTTTTTTGCCGAGATAAGCGCAAAAAGCGCGGCCGATTTCATAAGCCGCTTTTTTGTTTATCTCATCGGGATAAATTCCGCGAATATCGTATTCTCTGAAAATTTTGGCGTTGATCGGCATTGTTTTTAAAATAATATGGTAATATTACCATATTATTTTAGCATGTTTTATCATAAATAAATGAAAATCGGCATTGTCGGATTGCCCAATGTGGGGAAATCAACGCTTTTTCAGGCGCTGACTCAAAAAGTTGTTGACACCTCCAATTATCCTTTTGCCACCATTGAACCTAATGTGGGCGTGGTCGCCGTGCCTGATTCGCGATTAAATAAACTCGCCAAAATATCCAAATCCGAACGCATAGTGCCGGCTATCGTTGAATTCGTGGACATCGCGGGATTAGTCAAAGGCGCGAACGAAGGAGAGGGACTGGGCAATCAATTTTTGCGCCATATTCGCGAAGCGGATGCCATCTTAGAAGTGGTGCGCGCTTTTGAAAAATCAGACGTCAGCCATGTGGAAGGAACAATCCATCCAAAGAGAGATATGGAAATAATTCTTACTGAATTGGCTTTAAAAGATCTGGATACCGTAACCCGCCACATTCCCAAAGTGGAAAAAGAATTAAAATCCGTAAAGAAAGAAACGGCCGAAAAAATAAGCGAAGAAATTGAAACCCTCATCTCTGTCAAAAATCAACTGGGACAAGGCATCCCCGCGCACAATATGACGGACGCGGAACAAAAACTCGCGCAGAGCGTAAACTTGCTTACCGCCAAACCTTTTATGTATCTCATAAACGGCGATCCAAAAAAAACCGATCTTAAAAACTTTCCGCCCAACTCTTTCGTCTTGGATATAAAAGAAGAATTGGATGCGGCGAGCATATCCGCCGAGGAACGGCAAGAATTAGGGATACAAAACGGACTGGAAATAATTATTAAAACCGGGTACGAGATGCTTGAGCTAATATCTTTTCTCACGACCGGCGAAAAAGAAACGCGCGCCTGGACCGTCAAAAATGGTTCCACCGCCAAGCAAGCCGGAGCCGCCATCCATACCGACTTTGAAGAAAAATTCATCAAAGCCAACGTTATTTTCTGGGAAGACCTGATAAAAGCCGGCGGTTGGAGCCAAGCCCGCAATCAGGGGCTTCTGCGCCTTGAAGGCAAAGATTATTTAGTCCAAGACGGCGACGTGATGGAATTTAAAATTTAATGAAAAATTTTTTCTTTTTACAAAAAACTCGCTTTCTTATTTAAGAAAGCGAGTTTTTATGGATTCTGCGAATTTTGAAAATATTTTTAAGCACTCTGAAATACATGCTCAAAACTATTGCCGGAGGAATTAGAATAGCCAAAAGAATCGGTTTCGTGTGCGGCGCGATAATTACCGCTAAAGAAGTTTTTTCCAGAAATATTAAATTCTGAAGAATAATAAAAGTTAAAGACGTAACAATAATCAGAATTAAAATAAAAACAGTGTAAGCTGGAATTAAAGATTCTTTTGAATTTGATTCCGGCGCCTTTTCTTTTATTTCCCAAACAGAAAGAATCGGGAAAAATTTACTGAAAAGGACGAAAAACAGAGCCAGAGCGGCAAAACCCGCGGCGGTTATCGCCCATTCCACCCAAGTGGGATAATAAGCGGCTCGGGCAAGATCCA
>JBBTTT010000030.1:0-7411 GCA_038064095.1 Patescibacteria group bacterium
AAAGATGTCATGGGGCGTAGAAATAAAAAACCCTTGCTGTTCTAGGCAAGGACATTTTGCAGCGCTTCTATTTTATTCCTAAGAGTTTGGATAATTTTCGTTCATCAAAACCGACCGTCAGCTCGCCGTCAACATCAATCACCGGCACGCCCATTTGGCCGGAACGGTCAATCATTTCCTGCCTTTTGGCGTCATCCGTTGAAACATCGTAATCCGTGTAATCTACGCCGTGTTCCTTAAAAAAATCTTTGGCCATATGGCAATAGCCGCAGGCAGGCGTGGAATAAATAATTATTTTTTTCATATGTCCTATGATACACTTAAAAATATTTTTATGCCACTATTAAATATAATGAAAAGAGAAATAGAAATTATTTATGAAGACCGCGATCTCTTGGCGGTAAATAAACCGGCCGGTATTTTAGTTCATAAAGTTGAAAGTTTTCCGCCGGAGGCGGATCAGCCTTTGGCTGAAAAGTTAAAAGTCTCGGAAGAAACTTTGGTTGATTGGCTGGTTAAAAAATATCCGGAAATTAAAAAAGTGGGCGATGTGCCGGAAATCCGCCCGGGCGTTGTCCACCGGCTGGATAAAGACACTTCCGGCGTTTTGCTTATCGCCAAAAATCAGGAAACTTTCAATTATTTAAAGAAGCAATTCCAAGAACGAAAAATCATTAAAAAATATCTTGCTTTAGCCGTCGGCGAAGTCAAACAAAAAAAAGGAGAAATAAATTTGCCGATCGGCCGCGGCAAAAAAAATTCTCTTAAACGGACAGCTGTCGGTAAAACTCGCGGCCGTTTGCGCGAAGCTCTTACTTATTATAAAATCCTGAAAAAATTCAACGGCTATACTTTGCTTGAAATTCAGCCGAAAACCGGCCGCACTCACCAGATCAGAACGCACCTGAAAGCCATCGGCCATCCTTTGGCCTGCGACCGGCTTTACGCTGGAAAATTATATCAATGTCCGGCCGGCCTTAAACGGCATTTTTTGCATGCTTTTTCTTTGGAATTAACTTTGCCAACGGGTTCTCGCCTGAAACTTGAAGCGGATTTGCCCGCGGATTTGAAAAACACGCTGGAAAAATTAAAATAAAATAGCGAAAGATTGCTTAAAATTAAAGTTTATGATAAAAATACAAGGTATGTCAGCGATTTTACCGCTAAATTTTTCACCGATAAATATAGAAGAAAGAAAAAAAATGGACATCCGTTCCGGCGATACGGTGCGCGTCTGGCAGAAAATCAAGGAAGGCGACCCGTCTCGCAAAGGCGGAGCCGAGGCGGACAAAACGCGGCTTCAGGCTTTTGAAGGAATAGTGATTGCTAAAAAACACGGCGCCGAAGCCGGGGCGACTTTTACGGTCAGGCGATCAAGCGGCGGCTTCGGCGTAGAGCGCGTTTTTCCGCTGTATTCTCCCAATATTGAAAAAATAGAACTGGTGCGCCGCTCCAAAACGCGGCGCGCCAAACTTTATTATATCCGCGAAAAAGCCGCCAAAGAAATCAGAAAAAGGATGAAACAATTAAAAACCGAGGCAACAACTCTTTTGTCAACTTTAACGAAAAAACCTGCTGCGGTTGAAGAAGAAAACGCGCCGGAAAAAGAAAAAACGGAAGAAATTAATAAAATAACTAAATAAGCGCGGGTGGCGAAATTGGCAAACGCACTACCTTGAGGTGGTAGCGCCGCAAGGCTTGGAGGTTCAAATCCTCTCCCGCGCATAATTCGCTTTGCTCATTATGCAGTATTCTTGAAATTTAATTGTTTATAACAATTGTTTTAATTTTGTTTTTAAAACCGCTGATTATTTTTATCTGACCGGGCGCGATTTTAAAATGTTCAGCCAGCATTTTTACCAGTTTTTCATTGGCTTGATTGTTTTTAGCCGGCGCGTTAATCCAGATTTTAAAAGCAGTTTCATTCACTTTCTCAATTTTTTCTTTTTTGGCGCCGGGTTTAGCGAAAATCGTATATTTTGTTTTCATTTATAAATTTGTAAAAAATTATTTGAAAGACTTATCCGCGGCTAATTGCCCGCAGGCGGCTTTAATTTTACGGCCAAAGCGGTAACGTTCCGAGACAGCCACGCCCGCGCGTTCTAAAATTTCTTTGAATTTTTTGACATCTCTAGGCGCGGACGGCTTTAGTCCTTTGCGTCCAATCGGATTGTAAAGAATTAAATTTACGAAATAGAGCGGTTTTCGCATCAGCTTGGCAAGTTTCTCGGCGTGCGCCGGCGTATCATTCACGCCTTTTAACAAAATATATTCAAACATCACTTGCCGCGAAGTTTTTCGGATATAATTATCGGCCGCGACCAGAACATTTTTCAGCGGATATTTTCTGTTCACGGGCATAAGAGCGCTTCGCAAATCAGTTTCCGGCGAGTGAAGCGAGATCGCCAGATTGACCCGCAATTTTTCTTCGGCTAATTTTTCTATTCCTTCAATCAGGCCGCTCGTGGAAACGGATATTTTGCGCGCGCCGATATTCAAGCCGTCTTTGTCGTTTAAAATTCTGATTGAAGCCAAAACATTGTCGTAATTTAAAAACGGTTCGCCCATCCCCATAAAAACAACATTGGTGATTTTTTTAGCAGACGTTTTCTTGAGATGCCGCGCGAAAAATAAAACCTGTTCCGTAATTTCCATTGCCGTCAGATTTCGGCGAAAACCAGAGGCGCCAGTCGCGCAAAATACGCATCCCAGAGGACAGCCGACTTGCGACGAAACACAAACCGTAAAACGCTCTCCTTTATGTGGCATCAACACGCTCTCTATTTTAAGACCGTCCGCCAAAATAATAATCGCTTTAGCCGCGCCGGCCGCATTATTCTTGGCGGTTTGAATTATCTCGCCGTTTATTTTGAGCGGACATTTTTCATTCAATTCTTTTCTTAATTTTGGCGGCAAACTGGTTGCTTCCGACCAATCTTCCGCCAAATTCTTAAAAATCGCCTCTTTTATTTGTTTAAGGCGGTATTTCGGCTCATTCGCCAAAATTGATTCCAATCGGCTCAAATCCATCGGTTTATAATATCTCAAATCTTCCGGCGTAGCCAGAAAGAAAAAAATTTTATTGCGAACGTATTTTTAGGGGTGTCTAACGGGATTCGAACCCGTACTGGGAGTTCCACAAACTCCAGTGCTAACCATTACACCATAGACACCATTTTATTTTATTTTATTTTTGACGCAAAAACGCCGAACAACAAATTACCGTCACTCGGCCTTGTAAACAAGCGCGCCCTCTTTGATTGGTTGGTTAATTTTTACCGCGACTTCTTGGCCTTTTTTGGCGGACTTCAGCGCTTCATGTTCAATCTGTATTGATTCAATATTCTGGATGAATTCGTTCTCGCCCTTGACGAATTTCACCGCGTCGCCGACTTTTAGGCCGCCGCCGACAAGCTTAACTATCACCACCATCGCCTTGTCATAGTAATGCGTAACTTTGCCTAAAGGTTTTTCTTCCATAAATTTTGACGACTACATATTAATAATTATCGACGTTTCCATTATATCTTAAAAAGAATAAATATAAAACACGAGCCGCTCGCTAATGCCGGCAAACAAAAAAAATGTTTTTAGAAAAATTTAAAATGATGGCCGGTATAGAAAACGGCGATGATTATAACGCCGAGAACCGTAAAAAATAAAAGAAAATTAAGAATTTTTTTAAGGTGATTATCGCTTGGCGAACCGGCCGGAAAATAAAACATTCCAACGGCAATTATAAACAATAAAACGGAAAAAATACTTTTTGACGTCCAGTGATGGCCGGAAAAATTTTTTAGCCAGTCTTTCAGCGGCGTTGAAAGTTCCGCCCAAACAGTGATGACGACGGTAAACGCGATGGAAACAATCGCCGCGAGAGCTGAAGCAAAAATAAGCCGCGATTTATTCATATTCATATTTATAATTTACATTTAAACTCATCTTAATTAGCTATCCCCAGCGGGCCGCGGCGGAAATCACGAAGCCAAGCGCGCCGATCAATAACCCAAGCCCCGCGACCGCGCCGGAAAGCCATAAAGCAGACCGGCGGAGCTTAAACCGCTCTAATTCTTCTTTCTCCAACAAAGTAATGAATAAAACAGTTACGGCTAACGGAAAAATAAATAAAAAAATATGTTCTTTTGTTTCCATAACGATATTATGCGCCCAAGGCGCAAGACCGCTTTTAATTACCGGTTTTACGAGCGCGCCGTAATAAACGACATAATAATAGCCGCCGATAAGCCAGCTGGCGATGAAAGCGGCGACGCCGATTAACACGGTCATAATTTTGCTTCGGCGAGAACTGTTAACGTCTTTGAACTTGCCTAACAGCCACAGAAACGCGTCAATGCCGATAATCGCGAAGCCGAGATGAAAACCGATCAGAGCCGGTTTGCTTTGCAGGAAAGCGACGATATCCATAAAATAATGATACCAAAAAATTTAGCAAAATAATAGGCATTTTCCGTTGTTTTGTTTATCGGCAAACATTTCAGTTATTCTTCAAAAAACCGCCTTTCCCAAAATGTCGCTTTGATCAATCAAGCCGAAAACCGAAGAATCAAGCGTGCCATTTGCTGAATTGCCAAAAATCAAATAAGTATTAACGGGGATAATTCCCTTATAATCATTTTCATAAAGCGAAAGCATTTTATGGCCCCGCTCATTCAGCTTATAATCTTCGTTCCGGGAGTTTTTTAAAATTTCGTTATTCACTAAAATATGCCAGCCGCCCGACGCCGGCCGCAGCTGAAACCTATCGCCGGGAACGGCCTTGACGATTTTTATGATTGGATTGGGATTGCCGGAATAACTGTAAACGATGATATCGCCGGCTTTTACTTCATGACAATCATAAAATCCGAAAAGAATTTTGACCGAAGCGTCCGATTCAATCAATCCGCTTAAAGAATTGCCGCGGACCAAACGGTTTTCAACTTTGGTAACGCAATTATTTTGAAATTCCGTTTTCAGTTTATTGGAAAGATTATCCGATTCCTTATAAATCCCGTTAGAAATTTCCGCGGAGTATCGCGATCCGCGCGTGAGCGGCTGATTATTATTTCTAATAGAATAAATAAAAAAAAACAAAAAGCAATGATAAAGATAAAATGGAAACAATGAAGTTTTCATTGAATTTTGAATTTGCCATGAAGGATAAAATCTTCTAGACAAGACTTAAACAATTTTATACATATTTTTTTACCAAATGCCGAAAATCTTTTGTCTTATTTTCCAAATGTTCTTTTCGGGCTTTTCTGATTTTATTCATCAAAGATTTGTTATTAACAATCAAAAAATCTTCAATCTCATTTTGAGCTGATTCAAAAATATTAATTGTTTCAAAAAGTTGTTCCACGCTTTTTCGCGGCAAATTTATTGTTTCTATTATTTCTTTGAAAGCGGTTTTCATATAATTTATATGATAGTTGATTTAATTATTATGTCAATTTCATTTCAAAAATTATACAAAGCTTATCTGGACTGCCGCCGGCGCAAAAATAACACCATTAACGCCATTCGCTTTGAAAAAAATATAGAAAGCAATTTGCTTGCTCTTGAATATAAATTAAAAAATAAAACTTACCGTCCCGGCCAAAGCGTTTGTTTTATTGTCACCGATCCGGTGCCGCGGGAGATTTTTGCCGCTGATTTTCGCGACAGAGTGGTTCATCATCTATTGGTCAGAAAAATAGAGCCAATTTTCCAAAAAAAATTCATCTTTCATTCTTTTGCTTGCCAAAAAGACAAAGGGGTTCATAAAGCGATAAAAT
This sequence comes from Patescibacteria group bacterium, assembly GCA_038064095.1. Taxonomy (GTDB): domain Bacteria; phylum Patescibacteriota; class Minisyncoccia; order JACROR01; family JACROR01; genus JACPLO01. The sequence continues at coordinate 5,778 of JBBTTT010000030.1, forward strand.
GCCTGAAAAGGGGAACGCGCCAGATTACTTATAATTTCCAAAAATCGGCTTTTTATCTAAAACTTGATATTGCCGGATTTTTTATGAGCATTGACCAGAAAATCCTTTTTGACATTTTCAGCAAAACGATATCTAAAACACCGGAAAAATTTATCCTTTCTCGGGAAAAAGAAGAAATTTTATGGCTGTCTCAACTTATTATTTTCTCCAAACCAACAAAAAATTATATTGTAAAAGGCGACCATAAATTATTCTTTCTTATTCCGCCCAATAAATCTCTCTTTCATTCCGGCGAAGGCAAAGGTTTGCCAATCGGCAATCTTACTTCGCAATTTTTCGCCAATGTTTATTTAAACAAACTGGATCAATTTATAAAACATAAATTAAAATGCCGTTATTACTATCGTTATGTGGACGATTTTGTTTTACTGTCAAAAAATAAACAAGTTTTAAAATTTTGGCGCAATGAAATTGAAAAATTTTTGCGCGATAAACTGCGATTAACGCTGAATGCGCGCAAACAAATAATCCAGCCGGTAAGCCGCGGCATTGATTTTGTCGGTTATTTTATAAAACCTTATCACACGCTTATTCGCAATCGCACCGTTCATAATCTAAAAAACAAACTTTTTCAATTTAACCAAGCATTAAAACAAAATGGCAATCTTGATATAAATAAACTTAAAACAATATTGTCAACAATCAATTCTTATTACGGTTTTTTATCCCACTCAAATTCATTTAAACTGCGCCGCCACATTTTTAAAAATCATTTCGGATGTTTGCAAAAATATTTTTATCCCGCGAATAAAACATACGATTATTTTGTTTTAAAAAAACAAAGAACGAAGATTAATCTTCGTTCTTTGTTATCCTGATTAGGACGGACAAATACGCGCAGAGAATTGCTCGGGTTGCCGGTGTTGTTGTTGTTCTGGGAACTGCAACCGCTGTTGCCCAATATCCGCGCGTTGTTGGACCAGTTGTTGCCGTTATAGTTGCCGACCGCGGCTGACCATAACGCTCGCTTACTGTTTCTTCTAAAAAAGAAATTTATAAAATCTTTTTTAAAGACCTTTTTAATTAAGGTAAATTCTCATAATAATTATAAGAGAAGCGAGTGGCAGGATTGAAAGCGCGCGCTTCAACCGCAATCTTCGGTTAAAAAAGAAAAACGGCTAAATTCCGGCGCTTATATTTTTATTCCGGCTTTGGGATTTAATCCAGCCCCCTAATTGTTTTCCTATCTCCTCAAAAAGTCTGGCGCATTCCTCATATTTTTTCATTCCAATAATTTCTAAATCTCTGCCGAGACGAATCAAAATTTTTAATTTTTCCAATTCTTCGGAAGTGTCTTCTAAAATCGTGCTCTTTTCTCTCCTTGAATTGGCGCGAATAATCAACAACAATAAACATAAACCGCTCTCTTTCAATTTTGCGCCAAAAGTATAACGATGTTCGCGGGGCAAAACGACCGCGAAGCGATGAATGAAAAGCGCCAAATCATACGCCTTTTTATAAATCGGCAGATGTGAAAATTGCGCCATAAAAAATAAAAAAAATAAATACTCAAATCATCAATCATCCAAATTATCAAATCACCAATCCTGCCTAAGGACGGACAAATACGCGCA
>JBBTTT010000031.1:0-13189 GCA_038064095.1 Patescibacteria group bacterium
AGTTTAGTGGCAGAATGACTGCCTTCCAAGCAGTAGATGGGAGTTCGATTCTCCCCGTCCGCACCATTGAGAAAATTGCAAGTTTGAAAGGTTCGCCTCGCTTCGCTCGGCGACTAATTTGTATTGGATTTTCGGGGCAAAAACAAATTGGCGATTTTGAAAGAAGAAAAGAAAAATTTTTAATTAAGAAATTCAAGAGTTACGATTTTGGATAGGAAACGGCAAAGATGCTGATTTTTTGAGTGAGTTCAACAAGTAAACGCAATACTTTGATAAATATGAGGTATTCTTGGAAAGAACAGGTGTTGCACTTTAAGGTTGAATGTACCAGAGGCACCATAGTGGAAAACACTTGATTCACGACAACGAAAAATGGTCTGTCCGCCTGATTTCTTCGGGCAGAGCGAAAAATTGCGCTGCGGTCCTTGTAAGAAATGTTTGATTTAATTTCAAGGAGTTAAAAAAAACACGGCGGTTCTTTCTGAACCGCTTTTTATATTCCAATACAAATTTTTTCAAAATAAACTTTATTTTTAAATAAAAAAGCCGCTTTTAAAAACAGCGGCTCCGAATTTTTTTTTAGCCCTCGTCGATCTTGCGAATGTTTGCAAGAATGTTGCGGCGAACGCACATAAAGACCGGAACAGCCGCGCCGCGGCCTCCGTAAAACTCCATATCATCGTGCCATTTTTCATCGCACTCAACCGCGATACTTCGTTCGTTCATAGGGTATGTTTCAACGACCGCGCCTTTCCGCCAGACATTGTTTTCCGTTCTGACTTCAACGCGAGCGCCGATAGGAAAATCTTCCCAACCCTCCTCAAAGTCATCCATACCCGGATCGTCACGGTGAAGTTTGCCGCCAGTCGCTTCCGCGACGAGGTCTCTGATGCCCTTTGTTGTCATCTTTAATATTCCTCCTTTCAAATAACTATTTGATTTGATTGTGCTTAAACACCGCGTTTGGGCTTCATTCAAATATAGCACAATACGCGCAATAAGTTAAGGAAGCGGCTTGCTGAAAAAGACCGGCTGTGTTATTTTCTAAAATAGAAATCAAGAGGTAATTGTTTTTTAAAAATTAAAAATTCTAATTAATTAGGGAGGTTTGAATGAAAAAGAGGGGTAAAAATAATGATTTGAAAAAATTATGCAGAGTATGCCAAAAACCCGGAGATGGTCATAAACATAGAAAACTATTTTGCAGGAAATGCAATAAAAAAACGATTCATGTGATTGCTTTTTGGGGCTCTCCGGTAGGATGGATATGCAGCGAACACAAAGATATCACTCATTGTTCTAAATGCGGCAAAAAACTTAGCGAAGAGACAATAAAAACAGCTGAAGCTCTCGGCGCTTTATCTGTTATGTGTAAAGTTTGTAGTTTATAAATCGTAAGGAGGTTTGAATGAAAAAAGTTAAACGCAAGCTGGCGATCTTTGACATTGACGGCACTTTGTTCAGGTCCAGTCTTCTGATTGAATTGGTTAACAGTTTAGTGGAAAATAAAATCTTTCCGGAAGCGGCGAAAGAAGCGATGGATAAAGATTATTTCGCCTGGATTAATCGGGAGGGGAGTTATGAAGAATATATCTGGCAAGTAATCAACATTTATCAAAGATACATTGGCGGTTGGGATAGAGAAATAATCAATAAAATCGTTCAAAGAGTCGTGGATTTTCATAAAAAAAGAGTTTATCGTTTTACGCGGGATTTTATTTGCGAACTGAAAGATGAAAATTATTTTCTGCTGGCGATTTCCGGCTCGCCGGAAGAAATTGTCAAAAAATTCGCCGATTATTTCGGATTTGATCGCGCTTTCGGAAGTGTTTTTGAAGTCCAGGAAGGCAGGTTCACCGGCAAAGTATTGTATGACGCCGCGAAAAATAAAAAGAGGATTTTGAAAAAATTTTTTAAGGATAACGCCGAATATATAGATTTTCGGGAATCCGTCGCGGTTGGCGATACCCAGAGCGACATTCCAATTTTTGAAGCCGTTGATTATCCCATTGTCTTCAATCCTAATTTGGATTTGGCTTGTTATGTTATTAAGAAAGGTTGGCCGGTGATTGTTGAGAGAAAAAATGTGATTTATCGGCTTGATAAATTTGAAATTGCCAATAAATAATTTATATTAACAGCATCGCGACGGAATAAAACGCAAAAACGCGTCCCAATGAATGGAACGCGTTTTTTTAATCCTTGTTCGCGAATAACGATTATTACTTAACGGCGTCTTTGAGATTTTTGCTGGCGCGGAATTTCGGCACTCTCATCGCCGGCACGTTCACGGTTTCGCCGGTGCGCGGATTTCTCGCGGTTCGGGCCTTTCTCTCTTTGGCGATAAAAATACCAAAACCGGCGACGGATACTTCGCCGCCTTTTTTCATTTCTCCGGCGATTGAATCAAAAATCATATCCACCACTTCGTCGGCCGCTTTTTTAGTGCCGCCGATTTTATTGTGTACGGCTTCCGCTAAACTTGCTTTGTTCATTTTTTTGATTTGCCTTGAATTATTTTACAGGGCCGACCTTTAGACTTTTCCCGCCTGAAAAAATTTGGCAGGCTTATCATATATAAATTATACATAAATTATATTAATAAAACAGCAGTTGACGCGCAAACCGGCTCTCCCCCGTTTTAGCGATGATGTCTCCGAAAATAATGCAAATAAGTTTCATCTGGCGTATTCCACGATTCTGGTTTCACGGATGACGTGGACTTTTATTTCCCCGGGATATTTTAATTCTTGTTCAATGCGGTCCGCGATTTGGCGCGCCAACTTTTTCATTTCCAAATCGGAAATCGCTTCCGGCGTGACGAAAATTCTTATTTCCCGGCCCGCCTGAATGGCGTAAGATTTTTCCACTCCGTTGAAAGAATTGGCAGTGCGTTCCAAATCTTCCAGCCGTTTGAGATAATTTTCCACCGTGTCGCGGCGCGCGCCGGGCCGGACGCCGGAAATAGCGTCGGCTGTCTGCACGATAATTGATTCCACGGTTTCATACGGATATTCTTCGTGATGCGCCTGCATCGCTTTTATTATTTTTTCGTCCACGTTGAATTTTTGAAGGATGCGCCGGCCGATTTCCACGTGCGTTCCTTGAATTTCATGAGAAACCGCTTTTCCGATGTCGTGGAGCAAAGCTCCTTTTTTGGCGATGGCCGCGTCCGCGCCCAATTCGGCCGCGAGCATGCCGGCGATGTGGGTCATTTCAACGGAGTGCTGAAGCACATTTTGGCCAAAACTGGTTCTGAATTTCAATCGCCCCAGAATTATTAAAAGACGGGGATCAATATCTAAAATACCGGTTTCATAAGCGGCCGCCTCGCCCGCTTTTTTTATCGTGTTGTCCACTTCTATTTTTGCTTTACCGACGAATTCTTCTATTTTGGCCGGTTGGATGCGGCCGTCAATAATCAGATTTTCCAGGGCAATGCGGGCGATCTGGCGACGCACCGGATCAAAACTGGAAATAATAACTTCGCCGGGCGTGTCATCCACGATTATTTCCACGCCGGCTGTTTTTTCCAAGGCTCGGATATTCCGGCCTTCTTTGCCGATGATTTTCCCTTTTATGTCGTCCGAAGGGATAGTCACCGAAGTCGTGGTGATTTCCGAGGCCGTGGAAGAAGCCAGCCGCTGGATGGCGGTGGCTAAAATATTTTTGGCTTGTTGTTCCAATTTTTCCCGCCCGAAATTCTCTATTTTTTGAATGCGAAGCAGAATATCGCTTTCGTATTTTTTCTCCAAACTTTCCAAGAGCTGGTCTTTGGCTTGTTCTTGGGAAAGACCGGCGATATTTTGCAGCTCTTTCCTTTTCTTTTCTTCAATTTCGCTCAAATCTTTTTCCCGGTTTTTTATTTTTTCCGTTCTTTTTTGGAGTTCCTCCTTCTCTTTTTCAAGATTAAGGCCGCGCCTTTCCGCAAGTTCTTCTTTTTTAATGATTCTTTCTTCCAGTTTTCTGATTTGAGATTCTCGTTCCCGTTCTTCTTTTTTGGCCGCTTCCAGGGCCGCTTCGGCTTTTTTCTTCGCTTCGTCTAAAGTTTGGCGCGCTTCGGTTTTAGCGTCCAGGAGTATTTTTTTGACGTCCCATTCAATGGAGTCGCGTTTCTGCTTGGCGATTATTTTCCGCAGGATATAACCGGCAATCGTTCCCAGCGCAATCGCAACCGCCGCCTTTATAAGAAAGGTAGTTGTTATAATTGTCATGATTAGATATTCCGTTTATTTTTTTCATTAAACGCATAAAGTAGATTAATGAAACAGATTCACGGTTTGAATAATTATTTTAATAAAAAGATAATTATATTATGGCGGAATTTGATTATTTTGTCCACTCCTTTATCATATTTATATGATCGGACGGCTAAAAGGGAAAATAATATTCAGGGAGCAAAAACGCTTGATTTTGGATGTCGGCGGCGTGGGATACGCGCTTTATGTTTCTCTTGATACTTTTAAAAAAATATCGCGCCGGACGGAAAATCAGGAAATGATTTTTTGGACCCATCTTCACGTCAGGGAAGACGCTCTTCAGCTTTACGGATTTTTAGAAAAGGCGGAAGTGGAATTTTTTGAAATGCTGATCGCGATCTCCGGCGTGGGCCCAAAATCGGCCATCGGCATTTTGGGCGTCGCGTCCCTTGATACGCTTAAGCGCGCGATTGCTTCGGGAGACACTTCTTATTTGTCAAAAGTTTCCGGAATCGGGCGCAAGACCGCCGAGAAAATCGTGCTGGAATTAAAGGACAAGCTGGTTGGAACCATTGGCGCCGGTTTGGCGGACGCGGCGAGAAAAGGAGAAGAAGACGCGCTTGATGCCCTTCAATCGCTGGGATATTCTTTGCGGGAGGCGAGAGATGTTTTAAAAGAAATTCCGCCGGCCGTGGAAGGCGCGGAAGCGCGAATAAAAGCGGCGCTTAAATTATTAAGCAATCCTCATACTAAATAATTATGAAAAACTATGCGGATAATTTGCCGGCGGAAAAAGACGAAGGATATTTTTCTCTTTTGCGCTTTAGATTAAAGACGGCTGTTTTCAGGAAAGTTATTATTTTTTATTTTGGCTTAAGCGCGTTCACTTATTTTTATTTTATAACTCTCGCTGTTTTGTATTTTGGGCGGCTTTGGGGTTCTTATCCTGTTTTTAGTTTTTTGGCGTCGGCTTTTTCAGAGCCGTATGTCGGCGCGGTCGCGGTGTACACTCTTCTCAAAGAATACCGCAAGAAAATAAAGCGATCGGGGAGTTTTCATCGGGGAGAAATTTTTGTCAGCGCCTGGGCGTTAATGCTTTTCGCGGCAATTATTCTTGCTTTATTTTCGGACAGCTACGCTCTTGATGAGCCGCTTAAAATCATCATTCAGACCAGCATCGCCGTCATTCTTATTTATATCGGAAGCGTAGTGCATGAGCCGTAAAAAATTCAGAGATGATTGAAAAAATTTTGCGAAGCGCGAAAAAATTTATTCCTCGGCCGGTGTTTAGTTTTTTCCAGCCGTTTTACCATCGGTTTTTGAATTTTTTGGGCGCGGCGCGGTACGGCTGGCCGTCGCGAAAAATGACGACGATTGGCATAACCGGCACCAACGGCAAGTCCACGGCCGTAAATTTGCTGGCGGAAATTTTAGAAGAAGCGGGGATTAAAACCGCTTCAATTTCTTCCCTCCGTTTCAAAATCGGGAAAAAAGAACGGCTTAACGCGCTTAAAATGACGATGCCCGGCCGTTTTTTCCTCCAAAAATTTTTAGCGCGAGCCAAAAAAACGGGCGTCCGTCATGCGATCATTGAAGTGACTTCCGAAGGCATCCGGCAATTTCGCCATAAAAGCATTAAATGGGATATTCTGGCGATAACCAATCTTACGCCGGAACATATTGAATCGCACGGCGGATTTGAGAATTATAAGCGGGCTAAAGGAAGGTTGTTCGCGGAGCCGCATAAAACAACCGTTGTGAACGCGGATGATGAAAACGCGGGATATTTTTTGGAATTCCCGACTGAAGAAAAAATCACTTACGGGATAAAAAACGCCGCGAAGATTAAAGCGGAGAATGTGAAGCTGGCGGATAACGGAATAAAATTTTCCGTTAAGGGGATTGAATTCAGCCTGCCGCTTTTAGGCGAATTCAATGTTTATAACGCGCTGGCGGCGCTGGCGTTGGCGCGGCTGATCGGCGTAAGCGACGAAAAAATAAAATCCGCTTTCGCAAAAATAAAAAATATCCCCGGCCGAATGGAGTTCATTGATGTTGGCCAGCCGTTTCGGGCGGTGGTGGACTACGCGCATACGCCGGATTCTTTGGAAAATGTTTATAAAACTTTAAAATTAATGGCCGGAACCGGCAATTCGGGCAAACTGATCTGCGTTCTGGGAGCGGCCGGCGGAGGCCGCGACAAATGGAAAAGAGAAAAGTTCGGCGAAATCGCGGGGCGTTATTGCCACACGGTCATTGCTGCCAACGAAGATCCTTATGACGAAAATCCACAGGCGATTTTGGACGAAATTGAAGCCGGTTTTTTAAAAATTTACCGAAGCCCGCTTGCTTGCGCGGTTAATTTTTATAAAATTCTTGACCGTCGTGAAGCCGTTAAAAAAGCGCTGGAAAGCGCGGTGGCTGGCGACACCGTGATTATCACCGGCAAAGGAGCGGAATCCGTCATTATGGGTCCGGCCGGAAAACGCGCGCCATGGGATGACCGGAAAACAGTCAGAGAGGAAATAAAAAAATTACAAATCACAAATTCCAAATCACAAACTTAAATGACTTATAAAATTCTTTCGCACACCGCGGATTTGCGGATGGCGGCGAGCGGCAAAGATTATCGGGAAATTTTTGAGAGTGCTCTGGCGGGAATGGCGGATATTTTAAAACAGGGAGCCGGGCGTTTTCCCGCGGTTAAAAAAAGGAAGATCAAAATCGCTTCCCCTGATTATGCCGCGCTTTTGATTGATTTTTTGAATGAAGCGCTTTATCTGGCCCAAACCAACAATGAAGTTTACTTTATCGTTCATTTTAAGGATTTATCGCCGACCGGATTGGAGGCGGAAATTTCGGGCATTCCGACGGAAAAATTTGATGAAGATATAAAAGCCGCCACTTACCATGAGATTGAGATTCATAAAAATAAAAAAGGAGAGCTTGAGGCAATAATCGTGTTTGACGTATGAAAAAGCGCATTTTTGTCGGCATCGGTATTTCGGAAAAATTGGCGAAAGAAATTTTGAAGCAAGAACGCCCTTGGCGCGAGAGTTTACCCGAACATGTGAGATGGCTTAAGGAAGAAAATTTTCATATTACTTTAATTCCGCCCTGGTACGAAGATAAAAAGAATATTAGGAGAGTGATTGAAAAAATAAAGAGCGCCGCGGCGGGATGTCCACGCTTTGAGATGAAGTTTGAGAAAGCGGAATACGGCTCTGATAAAAAAAGTCCCCGTCTTATTTGGGCGACAGGGAAGACGCCGGAAGAAATTGAGGAATTGAAAGAAAAATTGGAGTGCACACTTGGCAAAAAAAACGAAGGCCGAGATTTTTTGTTGCATTTGACCATCGCCCGATTTCGTTCCGAGCGTTTTTCTGAATTCGCCGTTAAAAATTTTGAAGAAAAAATAAATTGGCGCGATTGGGCGGGAACGGTGATTATTTTTGAATCTAAACTCGCGCAGCTTGGCGCGGAATATCTGAAATTGGCGGAGATAAAATTTAAAAAATAAAATAAAATATGGAATGCGGCGATTTTATAAAAATTACTGAATATTTATGGGAGATTCCAAAGTCATTTAGATATGATATGCGCGTGCCGGCGCGGATTTATGCCACCGAGCAAATACTTAAAGATTCTTTAAAAGACAGATCGGCTAATCAGCTGATAAATCTTACGACTTTGCCGGGTATTTATAAGTATGCGATCGCTATGCCCGATATTCATGAAGGGTATGGTTTTCCGATCGGAGGCGTGGCGGCGATGAGTGCGGTTGACGGCGTAATATCGCCGGGCGGGGTTGGCTATGATATCAATTGCGGGGTGCGGCTTTTGCGGTCGGAAAAGACGGCAAGGGAAATAAAAGATTATTTATCCGATTTGGGCCGGAGTATTTTTCAAGAAGTGCCTTCGGGCGTGGGTCGCGGCGGCCGGCTTAAATTAAAAAGCGGCGAATTGAATTTGGTTTTGAAAAAAGGCGCGGTCCGGATGATTGAAATGGGTTACGGCCGGCCGGAAGATTCAGAATTTTTGGAATCAAACGGGTGTTTGTCTGACGCGGATCCGTCATTGGTGAGCGAGCGCGCCAAAAAAAGAGGAGCGGATCAATTAGGGACAATGGGCGCGGGCAATCATTTCGTGGAAGTGGGCGAAGTGGAGGAAATTTTTGACCGAGAAATCGCCAAAATTTTCGGGCTTTTCAAAGGACAAGCGACCGTCCTCATCCATACTGGCTCGCGCGGCTTAGGCCATCAGATTGCCACGGATTACATTAAGACAATATTAGAAGCAATGCCTAAGTACGGCGTTGTTTTACCCGATCGCGAGCTGGCGGCCGTGCCGTTTTATTCTTCCGAGGGGCAGAATTATTTTAAGGCGATGAACAGCGGAGCGAATTTTGCCTGGGCTAATCGCCAGCTTATTACTTGGGAAGTTCGCGAAGCTTGGAGAAAAATTTTTGGAAACGCCGGCGAACTGAAAATTGTTTACGATGTGGCGCATAATTTAGCCAAAATTGAGGAATATGACGGTAAAAAATTGGTGATTCACAGGAAAGGAGCAACCCGGGCTTTTTCTGAAAACCATCCGGAAATTCCCGGGCTTTATCAAAAAACCGGCCAGCCGGTGCTTATTCCGGGCAGCATGGGCACGGCTTCTTATGTTTTAACGGGTGCGAGAGGCGCGATGGAAAACACCTTTGGCGCCGTTTGCCACGGCGCGGGCCGGATAATGTCTCGGCTGCGGGCGCGAAAACAAATTCTGGCCGAAGAATTGAGAGAGCGGCTTGCCGGAAAAGGCATTAAAATTTTTACCGGTTCTTTGCGAGGTCTTTCTGAAGAAGCGCCGGCCGCTTACAAAGACATTGATTCGGTGGTGGAAGTGGTAGCGCGGGCCGGCATCGCCAAAAAAGTGGCGAAACTCAAACCGCTTGCGGTGATAAAAGGGTAAACAGATTGCGGAGTTTCATTATTTACTTTAAAATAATGTAATGACTAAATCTCATTTGCCAAAAAGCGCTCGCAAGCATATCGCGCATGAAAAAAACCGCTTAAGGCGGAATAATTTAACGCAAGAAGATTATAAAAAAAAAGTAGATGAGCTGTACGAAGCGCTGAAAAAGAAACCGGAAGAGAAAAAAGAAAAGCAGGAGAAAAAACTGATTGGCAAAACCGTGAAAAAATCATCCGCCTCAAAAGAAAAAAGCGGAGCAAAACTAAAAATGTTGGCAGAACCCAAAGTCGCGGCAAAAAAATCCGCGTCAAAAAAAACAAAAATAATATAAGGCGGCTGACAATGAAAAAAAGACTGTATTTAATCCTTCATAACATTAGGAGTTTGTATAATGTGGGCTCTTGTTTTCGGACCGCGGACGGCGCGGGCGCGGCTAAAATTTTTTTAACGGGGTACACGGGAAAACCGGTTGATAAATTCGGCCGGGCAAACAAAGAAATCAAGAAAACCGCGCTGGGCGCGGAAGAAATTTTCCTTTGGGAATATTGCAAAAATGTTTCTCAAGCGATTGAAAAACTGAAAAAGGATAAAGTTTTTGTCGTTGCGCTTGAACAGTCGCCGGCCGCGGTTGATTATAAAATTTTTCGTAAAAAATACGGAAAAAAATTAAATGATTTTACGGGCATCGCGCTCGTCGTCGGCAACGAAGTCCGCGGCCTTTCTTCCCGAATTCTGAAAAAATGCGGGGCAACGATTGAAATTCCGATGGCCGGCCGAAAAGAATCTCTGAACGCCGCCGTGGCCTGCGGCATCGCCCTTTTTGAATTGAGAGAAATTATATAAATATAGTTTGAATTACGAAATAGCCATTTTCGTAATTCAAGATTAATAAGACAATTCGCTGACGATTTTTCCTTCTTTATCCAGAAGAGTGATTTTTTCATAGCGTTCTTTCCAAAATTCGGAATCGCGGCCCAGATAAATCCGCCAGTCTTCGGAATAAAAATTTTCTTCTTTTTTATAATCGTTGACGCAGCCGTTGTAGTTGATGTGCTCGCTTAAAAAGTTTTCGCAATCATCGCTCAATCCGTAAGGAGTGCTAAGCGGCATAATACAGCGCGAAAGCGATTTTACATAATTAAAGCAGATATTGTCGTCCAGCCGGTAAAGATTTTGTTTTTGCGCGGCCTCCTCGGGATCCGGGCATTGGCCGGGCAGAGACGGAATAAAATTTTTGGATTGATTGAAATAACCGGTGCAGATATTCAAGCGGAAACTTGTTTGGACCGGACTTTTCCCGGTAATGACAATCACTTCCGCTCCGGGCTCCAAAAAAATATCGCTTTCGGGATTGATGCTCGCCAAAAAAGGGAGAATGCTGCCTTTGCCGATCGCGGCTTTTAATCCTTTTTTATTTTGAAGAATCCAGCCGGTGATGTTTACGGCTTCTTTATTTTGAGAAGAAGTTCTTAAAGAAATGTATTCTTCATTCGGCTGGCTGGTCGCGACCGCGCCGGCGCGGAGGCTGATTTTGTCTTTAAATAAAGAATCCGTTGGAAGCGCGGCCGGCGGTTCGCTTTTTGGAGGAGGAGTTTCGATGGCTTCAAAAAAAGAGCGGTCAGCGCCTTTTTGCGGAGGTTCCAAAATAATGTTATCTTTAAAAGGAGATAAATTTAAATTTCCTCCCTGGGTATACCACATTACGCCCAGAATAACTAAAAAAAGGACGACCCAGCCGAGGTCTCTGTTTAAGCTTTCCGTATTTCCTTTACCCGCGCCCTTACCCATATTTTATATATTATCATAATAATATGATTGAAAAAACATTTTTTAAAAAATGAAAAAACTTTTTGAACAATTTGATCTTTTTAAAAAGCTGCGCCCGCCGGAGCGGTTAAAAAGCGAACCGCCGGCTGAAAAAGAAAATTACGAGCCGACTCCGGAAGAAGAAGAATGGCTGTTAAAAAAACAGGAAGGAGAAAAAATAAAGCCGTGCGATCCGAAAAAAGAGGCGCGCGAAAACAAAAAAGCTTTTGAGAAATTCAAAAAAGGTCGGCGACAAAAAGATTTTTTGTTGGATAAATAATAAATAATAAATAATTTAAAAATTTATGTTAAGTCTGTTTCCCCAACTTTTTGCTTTTCAGGAGTTGGCGCCTTTGGCGATTCGGCTGACTTTAGCGCTTATTTTTATTGTTCACGGTTTTCCCAAGCTTTTTCTGGCGCGCCTGCAGACCGCCCAGTTTTTTGAGCAGATAGGTTTGAAACCGGCAAAGTTTTGGACGCTGGCCGTCGGTTCAGCGGAATTTTTCGGCGGCATTTTTCTTTTTTTTGGAATTTTTACCCAAGCGGCGGCGGGCTTGATCGTTTTGGTGATGCTGGGGGCGATCGCGCTGGTTAAGCGCAAACAAGGATTTGTCAACGGCTGGGAATTTGATTTGGCGCTTTTGGTAATGGCTCTTTCTTTGCTGGCGCTGGGGCCCGGCGCTTTTTCTTTAGATTTTCCTTTTTAAAAAAATTCTTTTTTAACAAATAACTCGCCAAGCAGCGAGTTATTTGTTATGATGCGGATTATGGAAATGGAAAAAGATGTTCTTGTGTTTGATATTGAAACAAAAAAGAGTTTTGAAGAAGCGGGTGGCCGCGATAAGCTGGATCGGCTCGGCGTTTCGGTTTTGGGAGCTTATTCTTATCAGCGCGACCAATATTTCGCTTTTGAAGAACATGAATTGAATAAATTTAAAGAATTGCTGGAACGGGCCGGCCTTTTGATCGGTTTTAACATTAAAAGTTTTGATCTGCCGGTCTTGGAACCCTATTTGCCGGTTTCTTCTTATAATCTCGCTTTTTTGGATTTAATGGACGACGTGGTTTTGGGCGCGGGTTTTCGGCTTTCTTTGGATAATTTGGCCGGTAATACGGTTGGCGCCAGAAAAACCGCGGACGGCTTGCAGGCGCTGCGCTGGTACAAAGAAGGAAAAATTGAAGAAATTAAAAAATATTGCCTTCAGGACGTGCGAGTAACCAAAGAACTTTACGAATTCGGCAAAAAAAACGGCCATATTTTTTATCTTTCGCGCGAGCAGGGCCAAAAAATGGCGCTGGCGGTTTCTTGGGGCCAGTCGGCGAAAAAAGACGTCCGGCAGATATTGAACGAAGCGTTTTTAAAGAGAAAAAGGGTGGAAATTGATTACATTACCAAACTTTCTTCGGAAATTTCGGCGAATGAGCCGCGCAACAAACGCTTGGTGGATATTCATAAATTAAACCGTGATTCTTTTGAAGGATATTGTCATTTAAGAAAAGCAAACAGGATTTTTAAAATTGAACGGGTTCTGGTGGCCCGCCTGACCGATAAAACATATCAAATTCAAACGGACGTTCAAGCCGGTCTTTTTTGACTCTTTATTCAACTTCCGATGTTGAATAATTAAATAAAACCGTGGACATTTGAGGTATTATTTTGTTAAGATAATTCAATGTCGTTTGTTTTTCATAATTTAAACTGCATTTTTAATTTTGACGAATTGGTAAAAGAAATAGTTTTTTACGTGCGGGAAAAACCGGAATGCCGCTATCAAATCGTCGTTGGCACGGATTCCCAGTCCGGCGGCGAAGTCCGGCTGGTAAGCGCGGTGGGCGTTTGGCGAATCGGAAACGGCGGCCGGTATTTTTGGGCTAAATCGGCGCTGATGAATTGCCCCAGCTTGCGCGACCGCATTTATAAAGAAACGATCCAATCTATCACTTTAATACAGGAATTGAGAAGCGCTTTAAAAGACGAGCTGGGCGAGGAATTTTTCTGGGATAATAAAATCGTTGTTCATATAGACGTGGGATACAACGGCCCGACGCGGGAATTTATAGACGGCGTGGTCGGAATGGTGCGCGGTTTTGGTTTTGAAGCGGCGATAAAACCGGACGCTTTCGGCGCCTTTGTTTTGGCGGATAGGCATACCTGAAAAAAAATCACGTTTCCGCCCATAGCTCAGTTGGTAGAGCAACTGCCTCTTAAGCAGAAGGTCGTAGGT
>JBBTTT010000032.1:0-19158 GCA_038064095.1 Patescibacteria group bacterium
AAAAGAATAATCGGCTTGCCCGGAGAAACCGTTCGGATTCAGAACGGCGCGATAACCATTATTAACGAAAAATATCCGGCCGGAATGAATTTAGATGAAGATTACGTTAAAGGATACACCAGATTCAGCGCGACGACAACGCTGGGAAAGGGAGAATATTTCGTTTTGGGCGACAATCGCGAATTCAGTTCAGATTCCCGCCAGTGGGGGAGTTTGTCCGAAAAAATGATTGTCGGACGAAGCTTGGTCAGGCTTTGGCCGTTAGCGGGCGCGGGCTTGTGGCCGGGAATAAAATAATTAGAAATTTATTATGCTTCTCGTCAAAAAAATAAAATCGCAGAAAAAAGAGATATTGAAAACCGTCAAAGGGACGCGCGATATTTTACCCGAAGAAGCGCGGGTTTTGCGGAAGATTGAAGAAAAAGCGCGCGGCGTGGCGGAATATTACGGTTTTAAGCCGATTCAAACGCCCCATTTGGAACAGACGGAGCTTTTTACCGCTTCTTTGGGAGAAGCGACGGAGATGGTTGAAAAACAAATGTACAGTTTCCACACGCGGGGAGGCGATTATCTGACTTTGAGGCCGGAAGGCACGGCGCCGATTATGCGCGCTTATCTTGAACACGGAATGAAGACTTGGCCGCAGCCGGTGATGCTTTATTATCACGGCTCTTTTTTCCGGCATGAATCTCCTCAAAAAGGGCGTTGGCGCGAATTCGGGCAGTTTGGTTTGGAAATTTTAGGCGACGCCAGTCCGGTGTCCGACGCCATTATTATCCGCGTTTCAACTTTGATTCTTGAAGAAATCGGCTTTAAAAATATTATCGTCCATATCAACACGCTCGGCGACAAAGAATGCCGCGGCGTTTATCGGAAAGAATTGGTCCAATATCTGCGCCGAAAAGTGAATTATCTCTGTCCGGATTGCAAGAAACGGCTTAAAAAAAATCCTTTGCGCGTTTTAGACTGTAAAAATGAAGAATGCCGGGAAATAAAAGAAGGGGCTCCTCAAATGATTGAATACGCCTGTGCCGATTGCCGCGCGCATTTTAAGGATGTTTTGGAATTTTTAGACGAATTGAAGATTCCGTATTTTTTAAATCATTTTTTGGTGCGCGGTTTGGATTATTATTCGCGGACGGTTTTTGAATTTATGCCAAGCGATGAACGGGATCAAAAAACCAGCCATCTTTCTTTGGGGGGAGGAGGGCGCTACGATTATTTGGCCGCCGCCTTAAGTTCAAAAAATATTCCGGCGGCCGGCGCGGCGCTGGGAATGGATCGGATAACGGAGCTGGCGAAAGAATTGGGGATTTCTCCTTTAAGGAAAAAAGAGCCGAAATTATTTTTAATCCAGCTTGGCGATTACGCCAAAAGAAAGAGCCTTTCGCTGGTGGAAGATTTCCGGAAAGCCAATGTCCCTTTGGCGATGTCGTTTTCGCGCGACAGCATCGCCAGCCAGCTTAAAATCGCCGTTAAATCAGGAGCGACTTTAGTTTTGATTATCGGCCAGAAAGAGGCTTATGATGAAACGATTATTGTCCGCGACATAGAAACAAGAATTCAGGAAACAGTTCCTTTGAATGATTTATTGAATTTTATCAAAGCTAAATTGAAAAAATAAAGAACTGAAATAAAAGCAAAGCAGTTTGCTTTTATTTCCAAAATATTTAAACTATAAGTATGGAAGGATGCGTGTTTTGCAATATTTCCCGGGGAGAGATTAAAACCGATTTTGTTTTTAAAGACGAGGAAATAATGGCTTTTAACGATATTAACCCCAGCGCGCCGGTCCATATTTTGGTTGTTCCGAGAAAACATTTGATTTCCGTCAAAGATTTATCCGATCAAGACAAAGATTTGGCGGGAAAAATGATTTTGAAAGCGCGGGATGTCGCTAAAGAAAGAAATCTTGACGGCTATAAGCTGGTTTTTAACGTCGGCCGGCTGGGAGGACAAATCATTGATCATTTGCATCTCCATCTTTTAAGCGGGAAAGGCGCGCGGCTGCCTTAAAAATAAATTATGATTCACAATATAAAAATTACAAAAAAAAATAACGAATCCACCGCCGGTTTGCTCAGGCGTTTTACCAGAGCGGTCAAGAGTTCCGGTTTTTTGCTTAATGTCCGCCGAACTCAAAGAAAAGAACGTTCAAAATCCAACTATACCAAAAAAAAAGAAGCGCTCCGACGTTTGGCTTGGCAGAAAAACATGGAGCGGCAGAGGAAACTGGGAAAAATTGAATAAATAATAAATAAAATAATAAATACGGAGTGGCCAATACTTTAAAACAAAAATTAAACCAAAATCTAAAAGAGGCGCTTAAAAATAAAGACGAAACGAGGGTTTCGGTTTTGCGCATGGTTTTGTCGTCTGTTCTCAATAAGGAAATAGAGCTTAGAAAAAAAGAGATCGGCCTTTCGGACGGCGAAGTTTTGGAAGTTTTTTCTTCCGAAGCCAAGAAAAGAAAAGATTCCATTATGGAGTTTGAAAAAGGCGGCCGTTTTGATTTGGCGGATCGGGAAAATAAAGAGCTGGAAATTTTAAAGGATTATCTTCCTTCGGAAATGCCGGATGAAGAGATTATTCGGATTATCAATGAAGGAATCAGAGAGACGGATGCGAAAAGCGAGAAAGATTTCGGCAAAGTGATGAAAGCGGCGATGCCGGTTTTAAAAGGCAAGGCCGCCGGCGACCGAGTGACAAGAATAGCGAGAGAAATGTTGAAGCATAAAGCGTAAAACGAAAAACTTAAAATGGTAAGCATTGCCAATTTAACGGGACAAAAGACGCCGGCTGTTGCTTGGAAGAAAATCGCGGAAAAAATTTTAGGAAAGAAGTTCAATTTGAGCGTCGTATTGGCGGGAGAAAAAAAAATCGCCGAGATCAAGAAAAAATATCCTCCCCGCGGGCAAAAATCATATCAGCTCAACATTCTTTCTTTTTTAATGGAAAAAAATGTCGGAGAAATTTTTCTCTGCCCCGCTTATCTCCGGCGCGAAGCCCCCTTTTTTAAAAGAAGTTTTAACCAGCATTTGAAAAAAATTTATTTGCACGGGGTTCTTCATTTGAAAGGTTTTAGTCATCAGTCTGAAAAAGAATCCGCGAAAATGGCAAAAGAAGAAAAAAAATGGGAAAAAATATTGTAATCGGCATTGATGTCGGCACTTCGTCGGTAAAAACGATGGTGGCTGAAAAAAAGAAAGGGGAAAACCCTCGTATTTTGGGAGCCGGAGAATCCGCGTCTTCAGGCGTAAGAAAGGGATCGGTGGTTGATATTTCCGAGGTTTCCAGGGCCGTAGTCTCTTCTTGCCGAGAAGCGGAAAAATCTTCGGGGATAACGATAAAACACGCTTATGTTTCCATGGGCGGGTTAGGGATTTCTTCTCTCCGTCAAAAGGGAGTGGTGGCGGCGTCCCGGGCCGATAATGAAATCACCGAATATGATATAAAGCGGGCCGTTGAAGCATGCCGTTCTCCGGTTGCTTTGCTCCCCAACAAATCCGTTATTGACGCGCATCCTTTGTTTTTTACCGTTGACGGAGAGCTGACCAGCCAAAATCCCGCGGGTCTTGTTGGGGCGCGCCTTGAGGCGGAAACTATGTTTACCGTCGGCTTGACGCCTTATTTGAATAATTTGATAAAAAGCGTGGAAGGCGCCGGGGTAGCCGTTGACGACGTGGTGGCTTCTCCTTTCGCGGCCAGTCTGGCGGTGTTGAACAAAAAACATAAAGAAGCGGGCGTGGTTTTGGTTGATTTGGGCGCCGCGACCGCCAGTTTGGTGGTTTTTGAAGAAGGACTGCCTCTTTCTTTGGAAGTTTTTTCAATCGGTTCTTCCAATATTACCAATGATATTGCCGTCGGTTTTCAATTGCCGATGGAGGAAGCGGAAAAATTAAAGCATAATTTTTCTTCCGAAAAGGCGCGAAAAGCGAAATTGGCCGATATTATTGACGCGCGCTTGTCCGATATTTTTGAATTGGTGGAAAAACATTTAAAAAAAATTGAACGCAATCGGCTGCTGCCAGCCGGAATCGTGGTTACCGGCGGCGGAGCTAATTTGGCGGATTTGGCGGAATTTTTTCGCCGCGGATTGCAGCTGCCGGCGCAAATCGGCGCGCCGCAGAATATCCGCTGCGATTACAATCGGTTTCAGGATCCCAAATGGAGCGTGGCCGCCGGCCTTTGCCTTTACGGTTTTGAAGACGGAAAAGGATATGTCCCCAACCTTTCGGAAATAAAAGGCGCGGGCAGCGTCTTATCCCGCTGGCTGAGAGCTTTTTTACCGTAAGCCCGGGGGCGGTTTTGGCTTCTTGCTTGCAATTTTTATAAGTGATATTATGAACATAAATCAATAAATCGTTATGGGAAAAATAAATCCTCAAATAGAAACATTTGCCAGAATCAAGGTGGTCGGCGTGGGCGGTTCGGGTCTTAACGCCGTAGACCATATGGTTTGTTCCAAAGTAAAAGGAGTGGATTTTATCGGCATCAACACCGACGCGCAGGACCTTCATTATTCTTTAGCGGAAAAGAAAATCCATATCGGGAAAAATCTGACGCGCGGATTGGGCGCGGGAATGAATCCGGAGATCGGCCGGCAAGCCGCCGAAGACACCAAAGACGAAATTCAAAACGCGATTAAAGGGGCGGATATGGTTTTTGTCACTTGCGGTTTCGGCGGCGGAACCGGCACGGGCGCGGCGCCGGTGGTGGCGCGTTTGGCCAAAGATCAGGGCGCTTTAACCATGGCGGTGGTGACCAAACCTTTTAGTTTTGAAGGCTTCCAAAGAATGAACATCGCCGATAACGGTTTGAAGAATTTAAGAGAAGCGGTAGACGCGACGATTATTATTCCCAACGATCGTTTATTGAACGTTGTCCAACAGGACACTTCTTTTCTTTCCGCTTTCGCGATGTGTGACGATGTTTTAAGGCAGGCCGTGGAGGGTATTTCCGATTTAATCACGATTCCCGGCATTATCAATGTTGATTTTGCCGATGTCAGAGCGATAATGGAGAACGCGGGATCAGCCTTGATGGGGATCGGTTATGCTCAGGGAGAAAAAAGAGCCGAAGTGGCGGCGCGGATCGCCATCAATTCCCCACTTTTGGATATTTCAATGGACGGCGCCAAGGGCGTGCTTTTTGCCGTGGCCGGCGGATTGGATTTAACGATGTTGGAAGTCCAGGAAGTGGCTAAAATTGTGACCGGTTCGGCGGATAAAAATGCGAAAGTTATTTTCGGGGCCGTTAAAGACGACCGTTTGAAGAAAAACGAGATAAAAGTGACGGTTATCGCGGCCGGTTTTCCGCAAAACGACGTAAAACGGCAGTCTCTTTTTCAATCAGAGATTAAAAACAACGGGAATAACGGCGCCAATTCTTTTAACGCCCGCAAAACCGGCGATAATTCAAAAAAAAATGAGGAAGAAAATGAAGAATGGAACGCGGTTCCGGCGTTTTTGAGAAGAACTAAAAAAGTTTAACGGAGCGGAGAGTTATCCACATTTTGAGCCGAAGATTATACGAAGTATAATCAAAGAGCATGCCTCCGCAGAAAATTTCTCCTTTAACTCAAGTCAAGAAACGAGACGGCCGTCTCGTTGATTTTGATTTAACTCGCGTCAGCAGCGCGGTTTCGCGAGCGATGCAATCAGTCGGCGAAGGCGATCTTAAATACGATTCTCAAAGAGTGGCCGCGGCCGTTAAAAAAGATTTGGAAAGACAATATGTCAAAGACATCGTTCCCGATATTGAAAATATTCAGGACGCGGTGGAAAAGAATTTGATTTTAATGGATTTTCCAAAAACCGCCAAGGCTTATATCCTTTATCGGCACAAACGGGCGGAAATCCGGAAACAAAAAAAGCGGGTGCCGTTTTACATTAAAAAATTAACCCGCGAAAGCAGAAAATATTTCAGAAACGCGCTGGCGGAATTTGTTTTTTATCGCAGTTATTCGCGCTGGCTGGAGAAAGAAAACCGCCGCGAGACTTGGATTGAAACCGTGGACCGTTATTTTTCTTTTATGAAAGAAAATCTGGGCGATAAGCTTTCTCCGAAAGAATATCAGGAAATTCGCGAAGCGGTTCTTCGCCAGGAAGTAATGCCGTCAATGCGGCTTTTATGGAGCGCCGGCGGCGCGGCGCGGGCCACTAACGTGGCCGCTTATAATTGTTCTTTCATCGCGCCGGCGAAATTGGAAGATTTTGCCGATATTATGTATGTTTCAATGTGCGGCGCGGGAGTCGGTTTTTCCGTTGAATCCCAGACCGCCCAAGCGCTCCTTCAGATAAAAAAACAGAGCGGCCGCCGGCTGAAAACTCATTTTGTGGAAGACAGCAAGGAAGGGTGGTGCGAGGCGCTGACTTTCGGCTTGAAGACCTGGTTTTCGGGAAAAGACGCTGATTTTGATTATTCCGGACTTCGGCCCGAAGGCGCGCGCCTTAAAATAATGGGCGGAAAATCTTCCGGTCCCGGCCCCTTGAAAGAACTTCTTAATTTTACCCGCGATAAAATTTTGGCGCGCCAGGGCCGGCGGCTGTCCAACATTGATGTTTACGATTTAGTATGCAAAATCGGCGAAATCGTCGTGTCCGGCGGCGTGCGGCGCAGCGCTTTGATTTCTCTTTCGGATTTGGACGACCAGGAAATGCGCGACGCCAAAAAAGGACAGTTTTATTTAAAAGAGCCGCAGAGAAGTTTAGCCAATAATTCGGCGGTTTATAATCAAAAGCCCACGGGCGCGCAGTTTCTGGAAGAATGGCTGGCGTTAATGAAAAGCGGGAGCGGCGAGCGGGGGATTTTTAATCGCGGAAGTTTGGAAAAGCAGATGCCGCCGCGCCGCTGGAAAAAATTTAAAAACAGCTGGCCGACCAGCGGGACAAATCCGTGCGGCGAAATCGTCTTAAAAAGTAAATCATTCTGCAATCTTTCCGAAGTGGTGGCGCGGCGCGAAGACGACGAGAAATCGCTTCTTGAAAAAACGCGGCTGGCCGCCATTTTAGGCACTTACCAGTCAATGCTGACCGATTTTCATTTTATTTCCAAAGAATGGAAAAAAAATTGCGAAGAAGAGCGCCTGCTCGGCGTGTCAATCACCGGCCAGTGGGATTCTCCGGCTATCCGCGATCCGAAAATTCTGCGGAAAATGAGAGAAACAGCCGTTAAAACCAATCAGGAGTACGCCAAGAAATTCGGCATTAATCCTTCCGCCGCCGTTACCTGCGTCAAGCCTTCCGGCACGGTTTCTCAATTAGTCGGCGCTTCCAGCGGGATGCATCCCCGCTATTCTCCCTATTTTATCCGGCGCATCAGGATTTCCGCGACAGACTCCTTGTTTCAGATGCTGAAAGACCAGAAAGTCCCATATAAACCGGAGGTCGGCCAATTTATGGAAAACGCCAATACTTATATCATTGAATTTCCGATTAAATCTCCCAAAGGCGCGATTTTCAGGAATAATCTGTCGGCGCTTGATCAGCTGGAGTATTGGAAAAAAGTCAAAGAAAACTTTACCGAACATAATCCCTCCGTGACCATTTCGGTCGGAGAAGAAGAATGGGTAAAAGTGGCCCACTGGCTTTATGAAAATTGGGAAATAATCGGCGGCTTGTCTTTTCTTCCGCGCGAAGAACATGTTTATAAACTCGCGCCTTATGAAGAAATAACCAAAGAACAATATGAAGAATTGTCGGCCAAGTTTCCCAAAGTGGATTTTTCCCAAATCATGCTTTACGAGACGGATGACGATACGGAGGGCGCCAAGGAGCTGGCTTGCGTCGCCGGCGCGTGCGAGATCTGATAATTTTTCTTAAATTAACTTTTCTCAAATCAAAGTTAAAATTAACAAAAGTTAAAATTAACAAAAATAAAATCCCGTTAAAAATAACGGGATAGATGTTTTTATT
Organism: Patescibacteria group bacterium; assembly: GCA_038064095.1. Lineage (GTDB taxonomy): Bacteria > Patescibacteriota > Minisyncoccia > JACROR01 > JACROR01 > JACPLO01. The sequence goes on from JBBTTT010000032.1 coordinate 7,917, forward strand.
TTTCCGGTTGAATTTTCTTTTGCTGGCTGAAAATAAAACAGCCGCATTCTTGGCAATCGTAATTTTTTATGATAACGATTGTTTTGTCCTCGCTTTCCTCCGGACTTTCCGTAATCGTTTTTTTATCCGAAAGATACATATTTGTGGTTTTTCGGCAATAAGGGCAATATCCTTGATCCATTTCCGCCTCCTTTTGAATTTTAAAAGAAAAAATATTTTTGATTTTCGCGCCGATTGATGATAATTTTATATCTATAACAGTTTCAGTTCTTTTACAACCAAAAAAAGGAGATTAAATGAAATTGTTCGGCGTTCGGCTGAAAAACAGCGCTAAGCGCGGTTTGAATTGCCGCGATGTTATTGGCGCGGCTGTTTTGGCTTCACTCTTAATTTTCATATTTTACGACCGGAATTTCTTTGAGAGTCTCGGCGGACGAAAAACATTTTCTAAAATTGACAGAATCGTCATGGCTAAATTGGTTCCCGATTTGTCGTTTATCGGGAAAAGGGATCAGGAAGAATGGTTTGGCGATATTTCCGAAATATTAAAAGCGGCTTCCGGAATTTTTGAGCGCGAATTTGGCATTCGGATAATCGCCGGGGATCTTGAAATATGGAGAGATACGGCTAAAATCGCCGATCTTAAAAAATTGCGCCGCAAAATCAAAAGCGGTCCTTGCGACATAATCATTAGTTTTACAAAACGGGATCTTGATCCGGATAACCCGGGGTTTTCCGGCGGAGTCTTAGAAAATGCCGTTGGAGTCATAGGAAATGTCGTTATTTTAAGATCAAGGAGCGTTGAAAAACGCCAACTTATTTTAGCTCACGAAATAGCCCATCTTTTCTGGGCTCAACACACGGATAAAGAGGGATTTTTGATGAGCCGGGACGGGGAATCAAATAAAGAAAAAATAGATATTTTTAATTGGCGGATCGTTATTTTCAACAAATACAAAAATTTTCATAAATATGATTTTCTTTTTTAAGTTGAAATATCGGAAACATTAAAACCCCCGCGTAATTCATATGCGGGGGTTAATTTCTTTTACCAATTCTCTTACGCCGTTATTATTCGGCGCCGCTGATATGGTTTTAAAAACTAAGGGCCGGATGTTTAAATTTTTCTGATCAAGCATCTCATTTATATGTTTTTCAGCTTTCAAGGGATTAATAATATCCGTTTTATTCAGAATATAATAATCGGCAATCTGCATAATGCCGGACTTATAAATTTGGTCTTCGCCTATGTCCGGCGTTAAAACAAGAAGAACTTTGTCTGCTATATTTTTTATCGCTGTTTGGTCTTGTCCAACGCCGATCGTTTCTATCAGCACGATGTCATAACCGGCCGCTCTCATAATTTCCGCGGCTTTTGCCGTTGCTTCGGCAATTCCTCCTTGGCATCCTCTGGTCGCCAGACTGTAAATGTGAACATTGGAATCGTAAAGATGGCGCCACATTTGAGTCCTATCCCTCCCAAGAGGGGCACCGTCAGTTTTGAAATCGCTGGGGTCAACGGTTATGACGCCGACTTTTTTGTCCAGCGTCCGGAATTCGGCGATCAGCTTATCTGTCAAAGAGCTTTTGCCGGCGCCCAAGGGGCCGGTGACGCCGAGAGTCAACGTCCCCGGCCAGTTTTCTCTTATTTTTTCCATTTCCAAACCGTTGCTTATCGCCGAAATCGCGAGGCCAACGTCATTTTTCGTTTTTAACGCGGTAATGGCCGCGATAGTTCTTCCGGGATTTTCGCGGAAAAAATTTTTTATCGCGTTCAGATCGGCTTCGGGAGTGCCGGAAACAAAAATTTTCTTGACGCCGAATTTTTCTTTGAGAAATTCCTCGTCTTTCTCGGGTATAATTCCGCCTAAAATCAAGCCGATATCCAGAGCATTATGATTTTTCAGCCGTTCAAAAACCTTCTCAACGTATTTTTTATGAGCGCCGCTGTGGATGCTCAAACCGATGAAATCCGCCCCTTCCTGGACGGCAATCTCGGCGATATCGTCTAAATTGCGATAAAGGCTGAAATAAAATACTTCGCATCCTTCATTTATCAAAGAATCTTTGATGATGTTTATTCCCCGGTCATGGCCGTCCAGTCCGGCTTTAGCCAAAACAATCCTTATTTTCTTTTTCATCGCGCGCCTCCGTTCTTAATCAAAAATTTTTTCTTCGTATCGGCCGAATACTTTTTCAAGCGCCAGGCAAATTTCGCCGATTGTCGCGTAATTTCTCGCGGCGTTTATAATCGGGAAGACAAGATTAGCGCCGGTTTCCGCCTGGCGGGAAATTTCTTCCAAACTCTTAGCTGTTTTTCTTGAATCGCGGCCGGCTTTTACCTTATTTAATCTTTCCACCTGTTTTTCTTGAATCGCGGGGTCTATTTCCAGAAGCGGAATTTTTAATTTTTCCGCTTCTTTGTGTTTATTGACGCCGACAATCACTTTTTCTCCGCTGGCTTCCTGCTCGGCTTGATCCAGCGCCGCTTTTCTGATCTCTTTCTGGGGATACCCGCGTTTGATTGCTTCAATCATTCCGCCCATCGCGTCTATTTTTTGAATATAATCCCGGGCCTTTTGTTCCAGTTCGTCGGTTAAATATTCAAGATAACGGGAATTTCCGACCGGATCAGCCGCTTTTGTCACCCCGCTTTCATAAGCGATAATCTGCTGGGTTCGTAAAGCGATTTTTACCGCTTCTTCGGTGGGAAGGCACAGGGCTTCATCGTAGGAATTGGTATGAAGCGACTGGGCTCCGCCTAAAACAGCGGCCAGCGCTTGAAGCGTTGTTCTGATGATATTATTTTCCGGCTGGACCGCCCGCAGGGTGCAGCCGGCGGTTTGAACATGAAACCGAAGCTGCATTGACTTGGGATTTCGCGCTTTAAATCTTTCTTTCATAATCCGCGCCCAAAGGCGGCGGCCGGCCCTGAATTTTGCGATTTCTTCAAAAAAATCGCTGTGGCTGTTGAAAAAAAATGACAAGCGGGGCGCGAAATCGTCAACCCGAAGGCCTCTTTTCATTCCGGTTTCAACATATTCAATGCCGTCGCGGATGGTAAAAGCCAGTTCTTGTCCCGCGGTTGAGCCGGCTTCCCTGATATGGTAGCCGCTGATGCTGATCGGATACCATTGGGGCGCGTATTTTGAACAAAATTCAAAAATATCGGCAATGAGACGCATTGACGGCTCAATCGGGAAAATCCATTCTTTTTGGGCGATATATTCTTTCAAAATATCGTTTTGAATCGTTCCCCGAAGCGTTTTCCAGTCCGCGCCTTTTTTCTCGGCCAGAACCAGATACATCGCGAAAAGAACGATGGCCGGCGCGTTAATGGTCATTGAAGTGGACATCGGCGGGTTCAGGTCAATGCCGTCAAAAAGTATTTCCATATCTTTGAGAGTGTCAATCGCGACTCCGCAAAGGCCCGTTTCCGCGCCGTAGAGTTTATCATCCGAATCGCGGCCAAGAAGCGTCGGCAGATCAAAGGCCGTTGAAAGGCCTTTTTCGCCGTGTTCAAGCAAATATTTAAAGCGCTTATTGGTGTTTTCCGCCGAACCAAAACCGGAAAACTGCCGCATTGTCCAGAGGCGTTTTTTGTACATTTCCGGATGGATGCCGCGGGTGTAGGGATATTTTCCCGGCTCGTTTGAATTCCCAAAGTCTTTGAATTCGTATTTTCGGAGATTTAGCGGCGTTTTTTTCTTGTTATTTTCCATTATTAATCTTCCTCCATTTCAAAAATTTTAATGAACAACAATTAAATTATCTTTATCATAAATAATATAAAATTACAAAATTTTATTTTGTAACAGAATCTTCTTGCCCCCATTCTGATCTTGTTTTTTGGAAGAATTTATGATAAAGTAATGTTGGATTGCGCGTCGGATGGCTGCTCCAATTTTGTCCAATTTGACAATTTTGAAAGAGGAAAGTCCGGACACCGTTCTCGTTTATAAAATAGCGAGATCAGAGATAATGGGTAACGCCCATCTCCCCAACCGCTTTTACGCAAAGCAGCCGGGGGACGAGAAAGTGCCACAGAAACTATACCGCCGATCGTCATCAATTTAAGTTAAAAGCTTGAATTATTGAAGGAGGCAAGGGTGAAAAGAGCGAGGCAAGAGCTCGCAACATTATTTGGCGACAAATAATGGAGGAAAACACTTATCCGGTGCAAGGCCGTATTCCAATGTTTCGCATTGGTTTGAGCCGCTTGACTCTGCCAGTAATGGCGGAGCTAGATAGATAGCCATCGCGATTTATAAATTTATAAATCGGCACAGAATCCGGCTTACAGACGCGTAATCCAGAAAAATCCCCCGCCTTGGCGGGGGATTTTTCTTAATCTTCTATCAGGATAACCGGAATTTGGCGGCGTTTTTTTAAATTAAAGCGCTTGAGAAAATCTTCCAGCTCGGAAATGGTGTAAACGCGATAATTGTTGATGGGATGCCGCCGGGCAGCCAGTTTTCCCGTTTTATCCCAATTTCTAAGCGTCAAAGGCGCCACTTCCAAAAATTTCGCCGCTTCTTTGATGGTAAGAAACCTTTTTTCCACATTTTTATTATACAGCCATTTGAAAACAATGATAGGATGCGTTAAGATATTGATTATTGGTTAAATTTTTTACTATGGAATCCGAAGAAATAATTATTTCCTTAAAAAAAGAATCGGCCGAAAAATATCCCGCGGATTTTAAAGAAGCTTCTTTTGAAGCTAAAGAAAAATCCGATGAAAACATTTTTGACAAAATTGCCAGAACCATTTTTTATGTTCTTGGTTTTTTATTGCCGTTGTGGATTTTGCCGATTACGGCTTCTCCTCTGGAATTAAATAAGGCTTATCTTACTTATTTTCTGGTGATTTTCACTTTTTTTTTCTGGCTGGCTGGGCGCGTTAAAGCGGGGGTTGTCAATCTGCCCAGAAATTTTTTCTTTGTTTTTCTTGCGTCGCTGGCGTTGATTTGGGGGCTGGCGGCTGTTTTTTCCCAAAGCCCGCATTTTTCTTTTTTCGGAACGGGTTATGAGACCGGAACTTTCGCGTCGGTTTTGGCGGGGGCCGCCGCCGCTTTTCTGGCGGTGATGCTTTTTCAAAACGCCGCTCATGTTTTCAAGTGGTTTTTAATTCTTTTTATTTCCGCGGGTTTGGTTTTTGCCACCCAATTTTTCCAGATATTTTTCGGTTTTCCTTTTTGGGAAGAAATTTTTAACGCTTCCACCTCCAATTTAATCGGCGGCTGGAACAGTTTCGGAATTTTCGCGGGTTTGATTATTTTTTTATCTCTGGCCTTTTTGGAGATTATCAAACTTAAATCAATAAAATTATTATTGGTAATAATGCTCATTTTGTCCGTTTTTGCTTCAGCGCTGGTGAATTTTATCGCTTTATGGCGGGCTTTATCGTTTTTCCTGATTTTTTTTCTTTCTTATCTTTTTATTTTAAGAAAGAGCGGCCGGATATTTTTCAGCTGGACTTCAATTGTTTTAGCGATTGTTTTGTTCTTCCTTTTGGCCCAGCCGCTGGTCGCGAATTTTGTTTCTTCGGCGGGCATTAATTTTTTGGAAGTGCGTCCTTCTTGGAGCGCGACTTGGGGGGTCGTCAGAGGCGTTTTAGACGAGCATTTTTTGGTCGGCTCCGGTCCCAATACTTTTTTATACGATTGGCTCGCGTTTAAGCCGGCCGTTGTCAATAATACTTTGTTTTGGGACACTCGTTTTACCAGCGGAGCGGGCCTCTTGTTTTCTTTTTTGGCTGAAGCGGGGATTTTAGGATTTTTAATTTTTCTGTTTCTGCTCGGCTTTTTATTGCGGCGGGGTTTTCAGGCGATTTCCCGTCCCGATTCTTCCGTGGAATACCATCTTTTGATTATCAGTTTTTTCAGCGCGGTTTATCTCTGGATAATGAATATTTTTTACGCGCCCGGATTTTTAATTTTTATTTTCAGTTTTATTTTTTCCGGTTTGTTCATCGGTTTGGCGGTTCAGCGGGATTTTATGAAAAAATACCGTCTTTCTTTTTTTAAAAACGACGCCAGCGGTTTTATTTCCGTAATCTTGATTATTTCCGTTTTGCTCGCTGGCCTGAGCGGAATTTTTTATCTTTCCAAAAAATATTTTGCCGCTTATTCTTTCAGCCGGGGCTCGGCCGTCTTTAACGCCAATGGAGATTTGGCCGAAGCCGAGGCGATGATCTTGCGCGCGGCGGAATATGACGGCCGCGACAATTATTGGCGCTTTTTAGTTGACGTCAATCTGGCAAAGTTTCAGCGTCTTTTATCCCGCCGGGACATTTCCGGCGATGAAATGACGGCGCAATTTCAGAATATCTTGTCAGACGCCATTAAATATGGACAGGAGGCGGTGCGGCTTAACCCCGTTGATCCTTTGAATTGGGTCGCGCTGGCAAGGATTTATGAAGCGGTAACGCCCTTAAAAATTTCCGGGGCGGCGGAGGCGGCTTATAATACTTATGATGAAGCGAGGAAGCGGGACCCCCGGAGTCCGGCCTATTTTCTGGCTCAAGCCAGAGTAGCGGTTCAGTCGGCTAATTTTGAAAAAGCGCGTGATCTTTTGAATAAAGCTATTGTCTTTAAAAGCGATTATACTCCCGCCAGATTTCTTTTGGCTCAAATCGCTTCTCAAGAAGGAAGAACCGACGAGGCGATCAAACATCTGGCGGAAGCGCTTTTTCTGGCGCCCAATGATTTAGGCGTTCTTTTCCAGCTCGGTTTGCTTTATTATCAAAAAGGAAATTTTGAACAAACCAGAATAATTTTGGAAAAAGCCGTCAGTCTTTATTCCGATTATTCCAACGCGCGATATTTTCTGGGTTTGGCTTATGACGGGTTAGGCAGGAAAACGGACGCTTTGGCGCAATTTGAGCATATTTTGAAATTAAATCCCGGCCATAACGAAGTGCTGAAAATTCTTGAAAATATTAAGAAAGGAAAGCCGGCTTTAGCCGATATTCTATCCGTTCCCGAGAAAAGAAAAGAACCGCCCGTGAGATAATAAGTCAAAATAAAAATCGTTTTGTGGTTAAAAAATTATTCCAACTTTTCCATCGGGAATTTTCAGGCTTGCATCAAGCCGCTTTTCTTTTAGCCGGCGCCGGCCTCTTGGCCGACATTCTGGCGCTTTTCCGCGATCGTCTTTTAGCTTCCACTTTCGGCGCGGGCCGCGCTTTGGATATTTATTTTGTTTCTTTTCGCGTTCCGGATTTTTTATACACCGCCACTCTTTTAATCGCCGCCAACACCGCCCTTATTCCGATTCTCCTTAAAAAATTTTCAGAAGACCAAAAAAAAGCCCAGTATTTTATGGGAGGCATTTTCGTGATTTTTTTCCTGATCACGGCTTTTTTGGTGCTGATTTCTTTTTGGCTGATGCCTTTTTTGATTGCCGCCGTCGCTCCGGGGCTGGAAGGGGCGGATAAAGCCCAAGCTATTTTGCTTAGCCGCATTTTACTTTTATCTCCCGTTCTTTTAGGCCTTTCCAATCTGGTTTCCAGCGTCATTCAATCTTTCCGCCGTTTTTTTATTTATGCTTTAAGCCCGCTTTTTTATAATTTAGGGATTATCGCGGGCATTTTATTTTTTTATCCTTTTCTGGGTTTGGCCGGTTTGGCGTGGGGAGTGGCTTTGGGCGCGCTTCTTCATTTTTTGGTGCAAATTCCCAGTTTGATCCGTTTGGGGTTTTGGGTGAATTTTAGATTGGTTGATTTGACCAATGATCTTTGGCAGGTGATAAAGCTTTCTTTTCCGCGAACCCTGGGCCTGTCTTTAAATCAATTGGTGATGATTGTTATTACGGCGATTGCTTCCACTTTGGCCGCGGGCAGCATTTCCGTTTTTAATTTCGCCGGCAATCTTCAATCAGTGCCCTTGAGTCTCATCGGAATTTCCTATAGCGTGGCGGCTTTCCCGACTTTGGCGCGTTTTTTCGTTAAAAACAACAAGCGGGAATTTTTTCTCAGTTTTTTAACTGCTTTTCGCCATATCGTTTTTTGGTCCGTGCCCGCCGCTTTTTTATTCATCGTTTTGCGCGCCCAAATCGTGAGAATTATATTGGGGACGGGAGTTTTCGGCTGGACCGATACCCGTTTAACCGCCGCGGCCCTGCTTCTTTTGAGTTTATCCATTCTTTCCCAAGGATTGATAATGCTTCTGGTGCGGGCATTTTACGCGGCGGATCGCACGATTTTTCCCGTGACCGTGAATTTTATTTCTTCCGCTTTAATTATCGGCTTGTCTTTTTTTCTGGTTTGGTTTTTGAAAACCTCCGAAATCTTCAGCGAATTTTTTTCCGTCTTTTTGCGGACAGAAGGATTGGAGGGAGTGCCGATGCTTGCCCTGCCTTTGGCTTTTTCTTTGGGCAGTTTAGTCAATGTTTTTTTGCTCGGGGCGGGTTTTTATAAAATTTTCGGCCGGTCAATTTTTGCCGAATTTCCCGATTGGGAATCAATGAAAAAAAGATTATCAAAATCTTTTTTGGAAATAGGGTTTGCCGGTTTGGTTTTGGGGATGATCAGTTATTTCAGCCTGCGGCTGCTTGACAATATTTTTAATCTGGAAACTTTCATCGGAGTTTTTTCTCAGGGAGTTTTAGCCGGATTTTTCGGCCTTCTGGCCGGCGCTTTGACGCTTTGGGTTTTTGATAACGAGGAATTTTTGATTGTGGCCGGAACGTTTCATCAAAAATTCTGGAAAGCAAGCGTCATTTCCCAGGAGCCGGAAAAGTTGCCGTAAAAAAAACTTAAATTTATGATATACTCTAAAAATTATGATCAACATAAGAAACTTTTGCATTATCGCGCATATTGATCACGGAAAATCCACTTTGGCGGACCGGCTTTTGGAAATCACCAAGACCGTGGAAAAAAGAAAAATGCGCGAGCAATATTTAGATCAAATGGAACTTGAGCGGGAACGCGGCATTACCATTAAACTGCAGCCAGTCCGAATGAATTATAAATTTCAAAATCCTAAAACTTTTAACTTTGAACTTTTTACTTTAAATCTGATAGATACTCCGGGCCACATAGATTTTTCTTATGAAGTTTCCCGTTCTTTGGCGGCGGTGGAAGGCGCGATCCTTTTGGTGGACGCCAGCCAGGGAGTGGAAGCTCAAACCATCACTAATGTTGAAATGGCGCGCGCGCTGGGATTGGCCATTATTCCGGTTTTAAACAAGATAGATTTGCCGCACGCGCGCGCGGAAGAAACCAGCCGGGAGTTGATTGATTTTTTAGGCGTCAAGCCGGAAGAAATTTTAAAAATTTCTGCCAAAACCGGAGAAGGAGTGGAATTTCTCCTGCAGGAAATTATTCGGCGCGTTCCGCCTCCAAAACTTTTGATCGGGCAAACTTCCCGGGCGATGATTTTTGATTTTGAATATTCTTCCCATCAGGGCGTGATCGCTTATCTTCGCGTTTTTGACGGGATTTTTAAAAAAGGCGACGAATTAAAGCTCCATTTTGCGGATCAGAAAATCATTGCCGCCGAAGTGGGAATTTTTACGCCGCTTTTGAAGCCGGCCGAGCAATTAAGCGCCGGTGAAATCGGTTATTTAGCGACCAATATCAAGCATCCGGAAATAGTCAGGGTGGGCGATACGGTTGTTTCTTTTCGTAATCCTCTGCCGGCTCTTCTCGGCTACCGGGAGCCCCAGCCGGTGGTTTTTTCCAGCATATATCCTTCGCTGGGGGAAAAATTTGAGGAATTAAAAAATGCTCTTTATAAATTGCGTTTAACCGACAGCGCTTTTTCTTTTGAACAGGAAGCGGACGCGGTTTTAGGCCGGGGATTCCGCTGCGGTTTTTTAGGAATGCTTCATATGGAAATCATCGTTGAAAGAATCCGGCGGGAATTCGGAATAGATTTGATAACCGCCGCTCCCAGCGTGCTTTATGAAATTTTTGGCAAAGACGGAAAGAGCTGGTTGGTTTTTTCTTCCAGCCGATTTCCCGACGAGCATGAAATAATAAAAGTCAAAGAACCTTGGCTGGATTTTGAAATTTTGACTCCGCAGCAGCATTTGAACAAAATTATTTCTCTTTTGCGGGAGCACGGCGCTGAAATAAAAAACACTGATCTTTTCGGCAAAAGGCGCCTGATCGTGAAGGGGAAAATGCCTTTACGCGAGCTGATGCGGGGATTTTTTGACAGTTTAAAAAGCGTCAGCCAGGGGTATGCTTCTTTTAATTATGAGTTGGCCGGCCAGCGGGAGGCTCAAGTATCCCGATTGGATGTTTTGGTGGCCGAAGAAATGGTTCCGGCTTTTTCCCGCGTTGTCGCCAAGAATCGTTTGGAATACGAAGGCCGGCGGTTGGTGGAAAGACTTTATGAAATTCTTCCCCGCGCGCTTTTTAGCGTTAAAATCCAGGCGGTTGCCAAAGGAAGAATTATCGCTTCCCGCGCTCTTCCGGCCCTTAAAAAAGATGTCGCCGGATATTTATACGGCGGCGACCGAACCAGAAAAATGAAGCTTTGGCAAAAACAGAAGAAAGGAAAGAAAAGATTAAAAGAAAAAGGAAGAATTAACATTCCTCACGAAGTTTTTGTTAAGATGATTAAAAATTAATTAACTATGGAAGCGCAATCAAGAGAAAAACGGGATCGCGGTGAAGGCAACCATTCCTAAAACTGCTATAATGCTGATAGCAATCCAGATAATTTGATTTCTTCTTTTTTGCCTGTTGGTTGGCATTTAAAAATTTTATCATTTTATGAGAGAATTTCAAACAAAGCGGCGCTGGCGCGGAATACTCTTTTCCCGGCCGGCGGTCATTATGCTTTTTTTGGCGGCGGCCTGGCTTTTTAGTTTGACGGCGAGAGAATATCTGGCTGTTAAGGCGGTTAAAAAAGAAAACGCGGCGCTGGAAAAAGAATTGATTTCGCTTGAGGAAAAAAATAAAACAATGGAAGAACGTTTGAAGAATATGAATTCAGCCGGCGGCGTTGAAAAAATCATCAGAGAGCGGTTTAATGTCAAGAAACCGGGCGAAAATGTTTTGGTGGTTTTAAATGGAGAGGGGAAAGAAGCGGCCGGAGAATCGGAAAAGCGAGGATTCTTTATTTCGCTTTGGCTGGCGATTAAAAATATATTTTGATTCGCGAGTGTAGTTTAGTGGCAAAATATTTGCTTCCCAAGCAAGGGATACGGGTTCGATTCCCGTCACTCGCATTAATGGTTAGACGGAAGTTCTAACGAAATTGATAATATCTTTGGCCATTATT
>JBBTTT010000033.1:0-8631 GCA_038064095.1 Patescibacteria group bacterium
CTCTTGGCAAATTTTCGAGCTTCTCGAAAATTTTTGCCTCTGCCGCGGCATCAATGGAAGATGTCGGTTCATCCAAAACCAAAACACTCGGAGCGCGGTAAAATGTTCTCGCCAAAGCAAGTTTCTGCCATTGGCCGATTGATGGCTCAACTCCCTCGGTAAATTCTTTCCCAAGCATTTGTTCATACTTCTTTTCCCATTCTTCTATAAAAATATCGGCCTCACTCGCTTGAGCGGCTTCTTTAACTTTTTCAAGAGATGAAGCCGCTCCGGTTTTTCCCATCGCAATCACTTCTTTTACAATAAAATGATAGTGAACATAATCTTGAAAAATCGCCCCCAGTTGGCTATACCAGCTTTCTAAATCGAGCTCTTTTAAATCATGACCGCCGATTATAATTCTACCTTGATCGGGGTCGTAAAAACGGCACAGCAATTTAACAAATGTAGTTTTACCAGCTCCATTTATACCGACAAGCGCGATTTTTTCTCCGGGGGCGATTTTCAAAGAGAAATTTTTAAGAACAGCGGTTTTTATTCCCGGATAAGAAAAAGTAACGTTTTCAAAAATAATCTCGGGCGTTTTCTTTGAATCGAGAACAATTCCTTTTTTCGGCTTTTCAATTGACGGTTTCAAATCAAGCATTTTGAAAATATCGGTAACAAAAAGACTGTCTTGATATTGCCGTCCGAGGTTAGAAAATAATCCCGAAAGTGATTGCCGCAAATCGCCAATAGAAGCCAAAATAAAAGTAAAAGTACCAATAAGCAAATTACCTTTTACGACTTGTAAAGTAAAAAAAATAATCGCAAACGCTATGACTAATTGTGAAAAACAAAGAACAATAAGTTGACTGAAAAGTTTTTTCTTTTCGTTCCTTTTCTCTTCCATTTGGAAATTATGGAATAACTCTTTAATGGCAGAGAAAAAATACGGTATGTTTTGAAATAATTTCAGCTCGATAAGAGAAGGGAGTGTATTAAAATGACCATGAAGCTCCCAGTATTTTCTCCGCGTTTCGGCACGACCTGAAAGAATATCCCAAACCATGCGACCATATCGGACTTCTACAATTAACTCTGGTAGTGTTCCAATGAGGATGATGAAAAATACCCACCACTGAGAAAAAATAAGAATTGCGGAAGCAATTATAACTTCTATGACATTTTGGAAAATATAAAATTGCCTATCAATAAAATTGCGAACGCGCCATGTTCCTTCTTCGCTTATCCTGTTGAATAAGTCCTTATGTTCTGGATTTTCATGCGTGGCAACGTCTAATTCTCCTTTTTTTTGTATTACTAAAGTTTCAAATTTTTCTTCCAGAAAAAACTAGAATAATTTTGAAAGATAATTTTGAATAGTAAATAGAACAGAAGGAATAAGAGTCGCTAAAATAAGCATCCCAGCAAGGAAAAGCAAAAAAGAGCTAGCTGTGCCGTTTTCAGCAATTTTTACTAATTCGTTGATAAGCAAGCCACGCGAACCGGATTGGAGAAATGGGGCCGCAGAAACAACAAGAAAAATAAAACCGAGCGCGATAACCTCGCTTTTCTTTTCTTTCCATAGCATCGCGCTCAACTTCACGCTGTTTTTTAGCATTTCGCGAAACAAGGAAAACGATATTTTGTTTTCTTGTTTTTCTTTATTCATAGCGAGTTATTTGTTTTAACGCCGATGGCTTTTGGCAATTTTTTACAGAAATGTTTCTGCAACTCATTTCAATCCCTGCAATATAAATTCTGTACAAACCAGCTTTGTTGACCAGTTCTTCCTGTGGAAAACTTAAAATGGGCGCGAGAAGACTTGAACTTCTGACCTCACGCGTGTGAAGCGTGCGCTCTAGCCAGCTGAGCTACGCGCCCTTAAACGCCGAGTTTATTCAATAATTTCTCATGCGGACGATCCAGAATGTCGCGGACGAATTTATCGTACATTTCCAAGCGATAAAGAAATTCTTTTTCGCTGAGAAGCGCGTAATTCAGCTCCTTGCCCATTTCCGCCTCCAGCCATTTTAAAACTCTTTCCATTGATCCCTTTTTAACGCCGTCTCCGACCACCAACATATCCAGCCGCGATTCTTTGTCCTGAAGAAAAATTCCGGAAATAATTATTAATTTTATCCGGCCCATTTTCTTAATTTTCCTGAGAATTTCCTCTCTGGAAACGGAAAAAGAATCAAGCACCAATCTCTTTAGGGCGTCATGAAAAGGAAAAAGCGGATTTAACTTCGCGCCTTCCGTCTTCTTTTTCCGTTTTTCAAAAACAATAAAATTTATGTTTTTTAAAAGCGCCATTTCCCGACGCGCGGCCGCGGCCGAAGAGCGAACGCGCTTAGCCGCTTCTTTACCGCTGAAAATCTCTTCCGGATGAAGCATAAAAAACCGAATAATCTTTAATCGGACGGAAGAGCCGAAAAGTTTGTCTAAAACATTCGTCTTACGGGACATATTACTATGATAACATTTTCAACAAAAATACGCAGTCCCGCCTTGGCGGAACCGCGTATTTTATTATTTAATCTCCGCGGTCGCGCCCGCTGCTTCCAATTTTTTCTTAAGCTCTTCCGCCTCTTCTTTTTTAAGGCCTTCTTTAACCGTCTTCGGCGCGGCATCCACCAAATCTTTGGCTTCTTTCAAACCCAAACCGGTTGCCTCGCGCACCGCTTTAATCACCTGAATCTTCTGGCCGCCGGCCGCTTTTAACTCCACGTTAAAAGAAGTTTTTTCTTCTTTCGCGGCTTCGCCGTCCGCCGGCGCCACCGCCGCCATCATCGGCATTGCCGCCGAAACGCCGAATTTTTTTTCCAGAACTTTCACCAATTCCGAAAGATCAAGCACGCTCATCTGTTCCACTTTTTCCACGATTTCCTTAAATTTAGCCGGAACCTCTACGACTTCTTTTTCTTCTCCGATATGTGGTGCTAATGACATAATTTTATTTATTTCTTAATTTGACTTAATATGCTCGCAAAATTTCTCATTACTCCGCTCAAAACTCCGACCATGCCTTGAACGGGCGAATTAATAACATTGACCAATTGGCCTAAAAGCGCCTCGCGCGGCGGAATAACCGCCAGCGCGGAAACTTTGTTTTTATCAATATACGTCTTTTCAAACACGCCGCCTAAAATCCTGACGCTTTCCTTATGTTTTTTCGCAAAGGAAAAAAGATTCCGAGCCGGCGCCACCGCGTCGTCGTATCCCAAAACCAAGGCCAACTCCCCTTCCAGCGGCGGCTTTTCTCCATTGAAACCAAAGCCGTCCAAAACGCGATTGATCAAAGTTTTTTTCGCCACTTTATAATCAACGCCTTCTTTCCTAAGAATGTTTCTTAATTCTGAAACGTCTTTTACGCCGAGCCCGTGAAAATTAACAAATATGGAAATCTGCGATTTCTCCAATTTAGAATGAAGGTCTTTTATAACTTCTTCTTTTTTTTGTCTGGTGGCGGGCATAAAAATAAATTAAAATAAAAAAATCGGCTGGACATAAGCCGACAAACCGCGCGAAAAGCGAAAAATTCTTACCTGGATAGGACTTATTTTTTGCCTATTGTCTTCGGCTTATATGTTTATAATATTCTAAGATAAAAAATCGGTCAACCCCCACACTAATAATGCCATTTTAGTGGGAGGTCAAATCCCAATCAAATTAAAGCCCCGTTATTTCAAACGGGGCAAAACTTATGTGTTTTTCCTGTAATACTCGTCAACATAAGCGTCAAACAAAATGCTTAACCGACGGGTAATCGGCCCTCCTCGGCCGTCGTCTACCGTGTCTAAAACATAATCATCTATTTTTCTCACCGGAATAATCCGATTTGAAGAAGAAGTGATAAACGCTTCTTTGACAAACTTCAAATCATCGTAATAAATCTTTTTATCATCCCTAAAAATAAATTCACCGGAAAATTTAGAATTCGCCTCCAACAATGTCTGGCGGGTAATACCTTTAAGAATACTTGAAGATTTTGCTCCGTAAACAATGTGCTTGCCGCTTATTTCTCCGATTGTGTCAAACCAAAGCATCGCAAAAAAATTCCCGCGGGAAGTTTCCATAAAATAACGTCCGCGATCATCCCGCGCCGCGTACAAAACATCGTCGTAATCCGGAAACAGCCGCTTCGTCATTTGAGCGTAAACATAACCCCCTGAAACTTTCAAATTGGGCATTGTCCTTGAAAATTCAAAAGTTTTAAGAGCCAGCGGCTTTTTTTCTTTTTTCGGCCGGATCTTTATCAAAAGAAAAAGCGGCTCTTTCTCGCCTTCTTCTCCCAAAATGACGTCCAAACGCAAGATTGACTCTTCTAATCCCGCGTTTTCCAGGGCATTGGCGATAAAAAGAGACAATTCATCAGCGCTGTAAGGAATTTTTATCCGGCAAGTTTTTAAATTGGAAAATAGTCTTTTTAAATGTTCGGCCAGTTTAAAACAAACCACTCTTCTGGCTTCCATTACTTCAAAAGACCCGAAACCGCGTTCCATTGTTTCCCCGGAAACAATTTTTTTGAAAAGCTCGTCAATATTGGCTGCCTCGGCGATCGGGAAAATACCATTCTTGCCGACAAGATAAATCTTTTCCATTCTTTTCCTCCTTTCTTATTTTTTGTTTAATTTTCAAAAAACCGCAATTTTATCAAAATTACCACGATGCGTTCAAAAAAGCAAATAAAGGCTAACGAATGTAAATATCGCCGGCGGTCTGATTGCGCTCCAAATAATCCGTGCTGACAGCAAGCGCCGCGATGCCCAAACCCAATATCAGTAAAAATCCCGCCATAAACTTCCAAAATTGTCTGTTAGAATTCATTTTCATTTAATAAGAAGAGTTTTAAGGCTTTCGGAAGTCTGAGGATTGGCGGCAATGCCCTGTTCCAAAATCTGGCGGGCTTTTTGAGATTGGTTGGTATCAGTGTAAAATTCATAAGTTTTATAGTAAGTATAAACATTACTTGGTTCAGCCTTAATGCCTCTCAAAAGATATTCTTCGGCTTTTTGGTTGTCGCGCAGATAATAACCATAAAGATCGCCGAGATTAAGATAGGCCGTAGAACTCTCCGGCCGGATAATTGTCGCGTATTGCCAGGTTTCAGCCGCGCCTTCCAAATCGCCGATGTTTTTTCGTAAAATCCCCAACTGGAGCCAGCCCTGAAGATAATCATTGTTATCTTTCAAAGTCCGGGAAAGTTCCTGAATTTGAGAAATAATTTCCGGAGCCGTTCCTTTAGGGATGTTTTGCGTTAATTTGTTTAAAAGTTCAATTCCTGAATTATTATTAACATTTTGATCGTTTGGAGACCCGGTCTCCAAATTAGCGACGGTTTCTTTAATTTCTTCGATTTTTGAAGACCCAATCTCCAAATAATCCTGCCAAAAATAAAAGCCGGCGCCGGCGGCAACAAGAATAAAAAAAACAACAAAGAAAATAATTTTTATTTTAGTATTCATTCTTGAATTCTATCAAATTATCCTAAAGTAATCAAAATAACCCACCCGGACTGGTAGTGGCTGTGTTATTAATAAACTCCACCGCGTTAACTAACCAAGTTGAAACAAGATTGCTGGCAATGCCAAGCAGATTATTAATAAAAGAAACGCTGTTAAGCGTGGTCGTGGAATCGTAAACCGCCAAAGCAGCCTTGGTTCCCCAAGGGCCTGAATAATTATGGTTTTCAAAACGGCTATTGGTGATATTCAGATTGCTGCCGGCCAAGGCAAAAATACCATAAGGATAGTTTTTCTCAAATAAAGCATTGGTGATGCTGGCCAAACTTGTTGTCATCTTGAGGCCGGCGCTGTCCTGACCGTTACTGCTTTGGCTGCCGGCGTAACGCATGGTAAACCCTTTGCCGGTTAAAGAAGCGTTGCCGGCTAAAGTGATTCCCGGCCAATCCCCCGGATTCGGCAAAGTCAAAAGATTGTTGTCAGTATCACCTCCCACAGTATCATCATAAAGAGAAGTCAGGAATATATCTTCGGGATTATTGCCGTTCAGCGTCAGCCGGCCGTTAATCTGCAATCCCTTGCCTGATCCTTTAATCACGGCGCCGGATTCAATCGCCAAACCGGCGTCAGCCGGCACCGTTGGATTGCCGCCGGAAATCACGTAAGGAAGATTGTCCGCTTTGAGAGTGGAGGTGGCGCCGGCCGAGGCGAGATTGCCGTCAAGAACAATGCCGTTCAAACCGTTCTGCGAAGCTGAATTGTTGGTGAATTCTCCGAGCAAGCCGTAAGAATAAATCGCTCTTTGGGTATTGCTGGCAAAAGTGTTTGCGTCAACAATGTCCGGCGCTTCCGAAAGATAAAGCCCGGTTTGGTTTTGGAGGAAAGTATTGTTTTTGATCGTGAAATTTCCGGCGGAAACCAGCAAACCCTTTCCTTGTTCGGAATAATCGTCGTTGTTTCGAAAAACGCTGTTTTCCACGGTAGAAGTGGAATTAACGATCACTAAACCATGAGCTTTTGAATGTTCAAAAATAGAGTTCTTGATTGAAATCTCGCTGTTTTGGATTTTAACGATCGTGCGGTCTTCGTCCCCGGTCGGCGTGTAATATTTACCGGCATAACGAAAGACAACATTATTTAAAGTTGAACTAGCGCTGTTGACGATGTCAACACCGAACCAGCTGCCTTTGACCGGCAAAGTCGTGGTGGCATCAAAATTAGTGTCGCCACCATATTCGTCATCGTAAAAACTGGTAAAAACAATCGGCTCTTGGGTTGTGCCTTGAGCCATGATTCCCGCGTTGCTGAATTGCATTCCCGCGTCATTGTAAAATTTAATGACCACGCCCGGTTCAATGGTTAAAGTTGCGCCTGACTGAAAAACCTGAAAAATGTTGTTCACCAGATAAGGGCTGTTGGTTTTGATTAAGGTTATGTTTTCGCTGATGGCCGGCAAACCTTTGGCAATCAGATAATTAACGCTATTTCTCTTTTTGGGCGTGCCTTTGATGATGGCGCCGCCGGCATTCAAGCTGTTATAGAGAGGAATGTTGTAAAGAGCCGTACCCCAGTTGCCGCCGTCCGTGCCCGCCAAAGCTGAATCCCGCCTTTCCATGGTTAAATAATTACTATCCGAACCCGCGAACCACTGATTATCATAAGGGATTTCGTCTATGGTGGTCGTGGCTTGACCGGCTGGCGCATAAACCAAAGCGATGTTTTCTCCGTTATTGGAAAGGCCGTCGCCAAAAGAACTGATCAGATCAGCGGCAAGACCGCTGATCGTGTTATCGTCCGTTCGCTCAATCAAATAATAATCTTTGGCCGGGATTGAACCGTTCAAATTAAGGTAAGGACTGCCGTCTGTTTTAGAAAATAAAACCCAATTGTTTAAATTGATGTTGTAATTGGTGCGGTTGTAAAGTTCAAGCCATTCGTCAAAAGGATAACTGGCCGATGTGCCCATCCAGGCCGCTTCGTTGACGACCACGGGCATGGTGTTGATTTCAACCGTGGTGGTTGTCGCTTCCGACCAATTGCCGGCTGAATCGCGCTGCCGCAGAGAGAAATTGTAAGCCGTCTCGTCGCTTAAGCTCAAAACAGCGGAAGTGGCTGTCGTGGTTGAAACGATGCTGCCGTAAGAAAGTTCAAAATAATTAAGGTCTGTTGCCGCGCTCGACCAGCTTAAACTAAGAGTGGTGGTCGCTGTTAGGCAAGCGCCGACAGCGAGCGAATTTTGGCATTCGGCGACGGAGAAACTCGGCGGAGACGGCGCGATTGAATCAATAAAAAGAACAACAACAGTAGAACTGGAAATGTTTTCATCCGCGTCCTGCGCGAAAAAATTTAAGGTTGTCGTGCCTTGCGGAAAAATTAGAGTCATTTGCCAGCTGTTGTTTTGACCGGCCGTAGTCGTGGCCGCGCTGAAATCAGTAAAAACTGTTGAAGACACTTCCGCCACGCCCGCGAAAGTTATCGCGCTGTCAGTAAAGATCGCGGAAAAATCCGCGGGTGAAGCGATTATCGGCGCGTTTGGCGCGAGAGTATCCGCGACGGAATTTGTTTGGGAATTGGAAATTGAGATTTGATCGTTCCCACTTGGCGGACTTCCTCCACCGCCAAACCCCGCGTAAGGAAGAGCAACCAATTGATAACCAGTAATCGCCGGCAAACTTGGAGGCTTAGCCTCCAAGTTGCTTTCAACTTCGGCCACCGACGCTTCTAAAGTCGCAACTTGCGCTTTTGCTTTGTCAAGAGTTATTTGTAATTCAGACAAATCCGCTAAAGTCTGATTTTTACCCCGAGGGGCTTCCTCGGGGAACAAATTGATTTCCGAAATCACGGCTGAATTTAACGGCTCGCTGACAGTTAATTGATCAATGTCTGATATCGAAATTGTCTCTTCCGGCGGAGAAATAACCGCAAGCTGGGTTTGCGGAGGAACAATCTTCGGAGAGATTCGCGAAGAAATGTCTTGAATCGCGGAAACCATAATTTCTTTGACAGCGGAAAAAACAGCAAAAACAGCGGAAAACTCGTCAATCAAAGAACTGACTTTTAAAGTTTCTTCGGGCGGTTTTTCAAGGGAATCCGGATTTTGTTTGGCTTTTTTTCCTTCGCGCAGGAAAAGATCAATTATGCCGGCGCCGTTGATGACGGCTTCGCGGGAAAGGCGGGTGAAGTA
>JBBTTT010000034.1:0-10374 GCA_038064095.1 Patescibacteria group bacterium
TTATCGCGCCGTTCTGAATCCGAACGGTTTCTCCGGGCAAGCCGATTATTCTTTTGATGAAAAACTTGGAAGGATCCAGCGGATAACGAAAGACCACCACTTCCCCTCTTTCCGGTTTTTTGAATTGATAAGAAATTTCGTCAATAATCAAATAATCGCCGTTTAAAAATGAAGGGTCCATTGAATTCCCGCTAACAATAAACGGCTGGGCGATATAAAATCTGACGGGAATGATGATTAGGAGAGAAACAACGATTAATTTGGCGAATTCCCAGATTTCTTTTTTGTTTAAAAAAATCATTATCATAAAAATAGCATAAAATTAAGCTCTTGGCAAATATAAAAAATCCCCGCGTCCGTGAAAAACGCGAGGATTTAAAATCGTTTTAACGAGATTTCTATTGAGATTCTTTTAATTTTTTCAAGTCTTTAGGGGTGAACAAATGAGCCACCCCAATCACCTCATCGTCTTGCCCGTAAACAACCATTAAAAAATGGCTGTTTTTATAGACAACGCGCTTAGTAGATTGTCTATGAAACGGATGATAATTGAATTGACTCTGACTCAAAAACTCTTCCACTGTTGTTTTATCAGGGAGTCTTAAAACCACATTTTCCACGCCCTGAAAATAATAAAAGGGGCGGGTGAGCAAAGAAAAAATCCGTAAACTCTCTTTCCAATGACCGTTCTCCACGGCGGAGATTATCACGTGTCCTAAGAATTGCTGGCGGGTGCCTTCAAAAAGATCCTCCTGCGGATAAACAACGAGTTCGTTCATAAGCCGTTTTATTTCATTAACCAACTCAACGGCTTTATCGATTTTCCCCTGGCTGGCATACCCGTCCATAGCGATAAGATAATAGCCCATCCAGCGCAGTTCATAATCTTTAATGTCGCAAACAACTTTCTCCGCTTCTTCCAGCCGGCTCCCCCTGACCAGTTCCAAGACATTTTCATAAACCCTGACGTCCTGCCGGTCGTACCTATTTGGGGTTTTATCAAATTCAAACGCGAAGCTCGCCCCTCCAAAAAATATCAGAAACATTGGAAACAACAGAAACAACTTAAATTTTTTCATTTTTATCCCCCTCCTTTCTTTTTTAAATTTAAAATATTAAAATTTCAATGAACTTTACAAAAAAATCCGCACTAATCATGCGGAAAAATTTTCACCACGCGCCTTAGGGATAGAGTCGTTTCCCGTCTAATCTAATTTAGATAAAAAGCCCTTTCCTTTCCAGGTTAAATCCATTATACTCGCTTCAAATAATTTGTCAAGCAACGCGTCCGTATTTTATAATGAACTTAATGCGCTACATTGTCGGCTTGGGCAATCCCGGACGCGAATATGAAAAAACCCGCCATAATACGGGCAGGATTTTGGCGGCGCTTTTCGCCGAGCATCTGAAGCTAAACGATTTTGAATATGACGAAAAATTGAACGCCCGAAAAACCGAAGGAAAAATCGGCCGGGAAAAATTCGCGATTATCCTGCCGGACACTTTTATGAACAAATCGGGAAATTCCTTAAAATCTCTGATTAATTCCAAAGCGAAAGCCGGAAACCTGATTGTCATCCATGATGACTTGGACCTGCCTTTCGGAAAAATTAAAATTTCTTTCGGCCGAAATTCGGGCGGCCACCGCGGCGTGGAATCAATCATGCGGGCGATCAAGACCAAAAATTTTCTGCGCTTGAGAATCGGCATTTCGCCAACCGCGCCCTCCGGCAAACTGAAAAAACCCAAAGGGGAGCAAAAAATAGAAAAATTGATTTTAGGCGATTTCACTCCCGAAGAAAAGAAAAAAATAAACGCGCTGGCCGAAAAAATCAGCCAAGCGCTTGCCACCACGATTCAAAAAAATTATCAAACCGCTTCCAGTCAGTTAAATTAAGTTAAAATTAATTTTTGTAAACTACCCCATTAACTCACGATATCGCAGATATTTGGGGTAATTTTATTCAATCTTTTTTTCTTCCGTCTTCTCTTCAACGCTTTCCGACAAAAAACTGAAAGTTAATTTATGCTCTAAGGGATCAAAAAGCGTGATCTGAAAAGGAAATTTTTTAGCCAGCGTTAATTTCTCCCGCATATCGTTTTCCGATTTAAATTCTGAAATATGCACTAATCCGTAAACCCCTTTGACCACGCAAATAAGCGCTCCGTGAGGATTAAAACGGAGAACTTCCCCTTCTATAATATCGCCTTTTTTATATTTGTCTTTTATTTCCTGCCAGGGGTCGGGAGTCAACGCCTTAACGGATAAAGAAATTTTTCCGTTTTCAATACCGATCACTTTGGCCTTGATTTTCTCTCCCGCGGAAAAAAGTTCGGCCGGATCGTTGACCAAAGACCAATCCAATTCCGAAATATGCGCCAACCCTTCCAATCCTTCGTCTAATTTTATAAAAATGCCGAAATCCACCACTCCCGTTATCGTCCCTTCCACCACGCCGCCGATTTTATATTTCAAAACCAATTCTTTTAACTCTTCCGATTCGGCGTATTTTTCGGAAAAGATAAGTTTTTCTTCTTTGGGATTGGCCGTGATAATGGTCAAAGTCAATTTTTGACCCACTAATTTTCTCAATTCTTCCAGAATTTTTCCTTTGTCGCCGCCGTCCACCCGCGGATAATGATTGTTGCGAAGCTGGGAAGTGGGCAAAAATCCTTGAAGGCCGCGCCAGCCGATCACCAAACCGCCTTTATTGGCCCCGCTTACGGCCAGCTCTAAAGGAGTATTTTTTTTCATCAGTTCCCTGGCTTCCTGCCAGACAATATCCTGTTTTGCTTCCCTTAAAGAAAATTCCACGCAGCCTTGTTCACCTTCCACTTCCACCACTTTGGCGGTTACCGCGTCGCCCGGTTTAAGTTTTTTTATGATATCGCGCGCGTTGATGAATTCCCGTCCAAAAATAATTCCGGTTCCAAAAGGCCCCAAATCCAAAAAAACGTTCTGGCCCTTTCTGGCTAAAAATTTGGCTTCTAAAATATCTCCGGCCCGGGGAACGGATAAAACCACTGATTTAAAAAGGAAATCCATAGAAACATTCTTCTTTTGAGAATCCTGAATTTCCTGCGCTTCTTTCGTTTTGCCGTCTAAAGACTGACTTATCATATGAACAATAGTTTATCTATTCCGTCAAAGATTGTAAAGACGCGTTAAATTTTGTAGAATCATAACATAATATGATTATCACTTATTACGGCATATCTTGCTTTAAAATCCAATCCGGAGACAATATCCTGGTTTTTGACCCTCCGGCCAAAAATGCCGCGATCAAAACGCCCCGCTTTGAAGCGCATATTGTCTTAATCAGCCACGATCATCCCCGGCACAACGGAAAAGATTCCATCAATCCAAAAGAAAAAGAATTGTTTATCGCAAACGGACCGGGAGAATATGAAATCAAAGAAATCCAAATAACGGGTATTCCTTCTTTTCACGACGATCAAAATGGCGAAAAATACGGCCAAAACACCATTTATAAAGTGGAATGGGAAGGAATCCGCCTTTGCCATTTGGGGGATTTCGGAGAAAAAGAATTATCCGACCGCGTCAAAGAAGAATTAAACGGCGCGGACATTCTGTTTCTTCCCATCGGCGGCGAAACGGTTATTGATGCCAAAAAAGCGGCCGCGATTGCCGCGCAAATTGAACCCCGAATCGTCATTCCAATGCATTACACTATCCCGAACGCCAAAAATAAAAATCAATTGGACGAATTCTTGAAAGAAATGGGGGAAGAAAAAATAAAAGCCGAAGAAAAATTAACGATCAAGAAAAAAGATATCCTGCAGGAAGAAAGCAAAGTGGTAGTGCTGAAACCGGCGATTTAATCCATAGAATAATTTTTTTAATGAATTTTAATAAATAATGAAAAAGCAATTTGGACAATTTTTTACCACAAATTCCGATTATATTCTGCAAGGATTTGAGGAATTTTTGAAAAATAAAGAAATTATTGACCCATTTGCGGGTAATCAGGATTTAATAAAGTGGGTTCACAAAAATGGCTGTAAAAAGGTCGTTGGTTTTGATTGCGATAAGAATTATGTTGACGGTAAAAATGTTCTTAATAATGACTCAATAAATTCTCCCCAGAAATATAAATTTGTTTGCACTAATCCGCCTTATTTACATAAAAACAAGGCGGATCAAAAAACCAAAGAAAGATTTTTTTCCGGTAGCCATTCAAATTTTGAGGATTTATACCAAGTTTCCATTTTTTCAATTTTGAATTGCGAGGAAGGAATTTTAATTGTTCCGCTGAATTTTCTTTGTGCGGAAAATTCCCAAAAAATCAGAAATTTATTTTTTGATAAATTTAAAATTGTAAAGTTAAACATCTTTTCAGAACAAGTTTTTAAAGATACGACTTATAATGTAATATCTTTTTATTTCAGAAGAAAAAAAGATAATTCGGAAAAAATTAAAATCCCCGCCGTTATTTTTCCTGAAAATAAACGGATTACTTTTATAATAATTGAAAAAAAATATAATTGGCAATTCGGAGGGGATTTTATCAACAGAATTAAAAACACTCAAAACCATTTGGGAATATTCCGTTTGACCGAAGACTATTTGAAATCCGGCGAATATGAAGTTGAGTTGGCGTTTCAGAATATCAAAGACAAAAAACCGCTTCGCATCAGTAAAGATATAAAAAAGTTAATAGAAAAGAACATTTTATTTTTAAGGGCCATAGACAGTAAAAATGGGAAGAAAATTCAACTTGAAGATATAAGAAAATATGGCGTTACCGGTCTTGTGGGTAAAAATACCTCGCGTAATGCGGCCCATTTAATTTTCAAAAAAGAAATACCGATAAATGACCAGATAGAACTGATGAAGCGGTTTAACGAGGAATTAAATCGCGAAAGGAGTAAATATCTTTCATTTTTCTTGACTAATTTTAGAGATAACAACAGAAAAAGAATTTCTTTTGAATTGACCTATAAGTTTTTAAATTATATTTATGATAAAAAAAATTCAAAACAATCTGTATTATTTTAAAATATCCCAGCAAAATCCGGAAAAGATTTTAGACGGTTTTTATATTTCTAATGAAAAACATCCCCAACTTCAGAAATATATTGCCAACACAAAAGAAATTAAGAATATCTTGATTACAATTAGGACACTGCAAAAGAAAAACGAAGATAAAAAAATTATAGCTAAATATTTTTCTGAACTTTCAAAAACGCTGGGAAGATTTTCTAATTGTTCAGAGTTCGCTTGCTTTATAAATACTTGCGACAGCTTTTTAGATTTAGCCAAAAGGGATATTATCCTGCTTGAAAAAATAGCGCGTAGATATTTTGAGAAAAGAGTTTTAAACGAAGCGGTCCCGGAAGAATGGATACAAGCGATTTTAGATTCAAATTCCAGTCGCAAAAAGGGAAAATGCGGCGAGAAAAAACTTCTACATATTTTAGCCAAATATGGTTTTCAAGAGGTCAAAACTTGGAAAGATTTTTTCAAGAAACAAAAAAGTGCGGCTAAATTTTCCAAGATCTTTAGCATAAAAAATGTTCGCAAAAATCTCGGCATTAAATTGGCTGCTAAAAAACAAAATAAAAAATTAGATTTAATCGTTAAAATGAATGGTAGGATATTTTTATGCGAAGCAAAACATTTAAATACTTCGGGGGGAGAACAAGATAAGCAGATTGCCGAACTGATTGAAATTATTAGCTTGAAAGAACAAAATAAAAACATCTCCTATATCGCATTCTTAGACGGCAGTTATTCTAATGTCCTTTTGAATAATGAAGAAGGCGGTGATAAATTAAATACGCAAAGAAAAGAAATTATAAAATATCTATCGCGTAATCATAATAATTTTTGGGTGAACACCGCTGGTTTTAAAAATTTATTCAAGATTTAAATATGTCATTTTTAGACAAATTGGAAGAAATTCAAAACCGGCCGGAGCCGGAACGGAAAAAAATTATGGCAATCAGTTTGGTTGTCGGAATGGTTTTAATCACGGCAATTTGGCTGGTAAATTTCAGATATTCAATAAAAACAGCGGAAAAAACGGAAGAAGAGAATAAAGTGCCCGAACCGTTGAGCCTGATTTTTTCCGGCGCGAAAAATTCGGCCGCGGAATTAAAAAATAACGTTAAAGAAGAATGGAAAAAACTAAAAAATATTTTTTCTGCCGAATCAACCGCTGAAAATTTTGAAAAAAAAGAAACCGGCCAACGGATAAAACCGGGAATAATTATTTATGAAAGAGAAAGATAACGAGAAAATAGGCGAAAAAGTTCCACTCTCCCCCCAGCCAAGCGATATCGTCTCGGAAATGCAGACATCTTATTTAATGTACGCGATGTCGGTCATTGTTTCGCGCGCCTTGCCGGACATCCGGGACGGCCTCAAGCCGGTCCAGCGGAGAATTCTTTACGCCATGCACCGGTTGGGCCTGACTTTCGGCGCCAAACACCGGAAATCAGCCACGGTCGTGGGCGAAGTGCTCGGCAAATATCATCCTCACGGCGACGCTTCCGTCTACGACGCGATGGCCAGAATGGCCCAGGATTTTTCTTTGCGCTATCCAATGGTTGACGGCCAGGGAAATTGGGGATCAATTGACGGCGACGCGCAGGCGGCAATGCGTTATACGGAAGCGCGAATGTCCCGCATTGCCGGCGAAATGATGACGGACATTGAAAAAGACACGGTTGATTTTACGCCGAACTACGACAGCTCGCAAAAAGAGCCCGTTATCCTGCCGGCCGCCATCCCCCAGCTTCTTTTAAACGGCTCCACCGGCATCGCCGTGGGAATGGCCACGAACATTCCGCCGCATAACCTCAAAGAAATAACGGATGCCGCGGTCTGCCTGATTGACAATCCGAAAGCCGGCACGGACGACCTCTTAAAATACGTCAAAGGGCCGGATTTTCCGACCGGCGGCGTGATTTTCAACCAAAAAGACATCCATCAGGCGTACGCCACGGGACGCGGCGGCATTGTCGCCCGAGGCGAAGCGGAAATAACGGAAAAAAAAGCCGGCCAGCATCAAATCATTGTCTCTTCCATTCCTTATATGGTCAATAAAGCCGAGCTTCTCGTTAAAATCGCCGATTTGGTGCGCGACAAAAGAATTGAGGGAATAAAAGACATCAGGGACGAATCAAGCCGGGAAGGCCTGCGCATCGCCATTGACCTTAAAACCGAAGCTTATCCGCAAAAAATATTGAACAGTCTTTACAAACACACGGATCTGGAAAAAAGTTTCCATTTCAGCATGCTGGCGCTGATTGACGGCCGCCAGCCCCAGATTGTTTCCCTTAAAACCATTTTGGAAGAATTCATCAAGCACCGCGTCATCGTCATTGAACGCCGGGCCGGATTTGATCTGGCCAGGGCGAAAGAGCGCGCCCATATCTTGGAAGGATTGAAAAAAGCGCTTGACCATATAGATAAAGTCATAAAAACCATAAAATCTTCAAAAGACCGCGAGGACGCGCGCCTGAACCTGATTAAACAATTTCAATTTTCCGATCGCCAGGCGAACGCCATCTTGGAAATGAAACTGCAGACTCTGGCCAATCTGGAAAGGCAAAAAATAGAAGACGAACTCAAAGAGAAATTAAAACTCATCAAAGACCTTCAGGCTCTTTTGAAAGACCCGAAAAAAATACGCCGAATCCTGAAAGAAGATTTGGAAAAAATAAGCCGGCAATACGGCGACCAAAGAAAAACAAAAGTAGTGGCCAGCGCTCCCCGTTCCATTTCAACGGAAGATTTGATTCCGGAACAGGAAACCGTGCTGGTCCTGACCCAAGGCGGCTACGTCAAAAGAGTCAATCCGCAGGAATACAAAGCACAGAAAAGAGGCGGTAAAGGAATCATCGGACTGGCCGCCAAAGAAGAAGACGCGGTCCGCGAATTTATTTCTGCAAACACTCATGATGACCTTCTTTTCTTCAGCGACAAAGGAAAAGTTTACCAGCTTAAAATGTATGAAATACCGGAAGGAAAAAGAACCGCCGGCGGAAAATCCATCGCCAATTTCCTTTCTTTGGCCGCCGGCGAAAACATCACTTCGGTTTTAGCCGTGCCAAAAAACAAAAAAGGCACGGAGGCTTCTTTGGCAATGGCCACCCAAAATGGTATAATAAAAAAAATAACTTACCGGCACTTTGAAGACGTCCGGCGTTCCGGCATTATCGCCATTAAACTCGGCCGAGGAGACACTTTGCGCTGGGTTAACATCATCCAAAAAGGCGACCATATTCTTTTAAGCACCAAAAAAGGGCAAGCCATCCGCTTTAAAGAATCGGATCTTCGCCCGATGGGCCGGACGGCCGGCGGCGTCCGCGCCATCCGGCTGAAAAAAGACGACGAACTAATCGGCGCCGACGCGGTTGATCCCAAGAGCTCCGCTCTTTTGCTAGTCGTCAGCGAGAACGGTTTCGGCAAAAAAACGACCTTGAAAGAATACCGCCTTCAAAAACGCGGCGGTTCGGGCATCAAAACTTCCAAAGTAACCGCCAAAACCGGCCCTCTGGTGGATGCAAAAATAATCAGCGAAGAAAATCAGGAAATTATCGCCATTTCCAAAAATGGGCAGGTGATCCGCACCGGCCTTGAAAATATTCCGGTTTTAGGCAGGCAAACCCAAGGCGTCCGCGTTATGAGATTAAATTTAAAAGACGCTGTCGCGTCATTAACATGTTTGTAAATCCGGAAAATACAATCAGCCATCTTGAATTAAGGCCCGGCATGACCGCGGCGGATTTCGGCTGCGGCGCCGGCTTCTATACCATCCCTTTAGCCAAGGCTGTCCGATCGAACGGAAAAGTTTACGCTTTTGACATCAGAAAAGAAATGCTGGAAATAATAAGATCAAAAACGCGCCTGGAAAATCTTTTAAACATTGAAGCGGTTTGGGCTGATTTGGAAATAAGCGGCTCAACCAAACTGCGCGACGAAACAACGGACGCCGTGATTGTTTCCAATATCTTGTTCCAAATTGACAATAAACAAGCCTTAGTGAAAGAAGCGGTTCGCGTCCTTAAAAAAGGAGGCCGGCTGTTGATCGTGGAATGGGGCGAAGGCGCCGGCGTCGGCGGGCCCTTGCCGGCCCAGCGCGTCCGGCAAGAAGAAGCCAAACGGCTTTTTGAAGAAGAAAAACTGATTTTTGCCAAAGAATTCAACGCCGGAGACCATCATTACGGGCTGTTGTTTAAAAAAATGTAAAATTTAAAAATCAAATTGCATTTTTTATGAATTTAACCAATGTTATTGTTTTCATCGTTGTCGGCGTTTTAGTCATCGCCGCGCTCGGCATTTTCACCGGCGCGATCCCTGTCAGCCGAACAAGCGACGGAAACGGGATAATCGGCGAAATTTCCGTCTGGCTGCCTGAAAGCCAGACGTATGTGGAAAAAATAATTTCCGAAGATTTTAAGCAAGCCAACGAAAAAATAAACGTTTCTTTAAAAAAAATCCCGGATGGAATTTATGAACAAGAAATTCTGGAATCCTTAGCCGCGAATAACGCTCCGGATGTTTGGCTTCTTTCTCATGAATTAATCGTTAAGCATCAAAATAAAATATCGCCGATTCCCTTTAGCCGAATAACAGAAAGAACATATCGCGATACTTTTCTTGATGCCGCCGACATTTATCTGACATCAGGCGATGAAAAAAACACGGGATATATTATCGGCCTGCCTTTAAACGTTGATCCGCTGGTTCTTTATTGGAATAAAGACCTTTTTAGCGGCGCCGGAATTTCCCGGCCGCCGAAAACCTGGGATGAATTTCTGGATTTTTCGCAAAAACTGACCCAAACCGACGGTTCAGGCAATATCAGCCAGAGCGGCGCGGCTTTGGGAGAATTCAAGAATATCCGGCATGCCAAAAGCATTATCTCTATGTTAATTCTTCAAACCGGAAATCCGATTGTTGAAAAAGAAGAACGAAAAGCAGTGCTGGATGAAAAATTATTCGACGCCCCCCTGAATCCCGCGGCTTCGGCCATCCGCTTTTTTAACGAATTTTCCGATCCTCAAAAAGCAAGCTACAGCTGGAACTCAATCCTAACGGAAGCTCAAAACGCCTTTATCTCGCAAAAATTGGGAATGTATTTCGGCTTTGCTTCGGAATATGAAAAAATCATCCGGCAAAATCCGCATCTTAATTTTGACGTTGTTGAAGCGCCGCAAATAAACGGCGGCAGCGTCAAAGCGGCTTACGGACAAATGAACGCTCTGGTTTTATCCAAAGAAGCCGCCAATTCCCAAACCGCCTGGCAACTAATCAATTATCTGATTTCTTACGATGTCCAGAAAAAAATTCAGGATGAAATTGGCCGGCCTTCGGTCCGGCGCGATGTTCTGGCCCAGCCC
>JBBTTT010000035.1:0-11896 GCA_038064095.1 Patescibacteria group bacterium
CAGTCCCAAGCTTGCCTTTCAAAGTATAAATGTGAACGCCGGTCGGAAAAGTAACGGTATCGGTAAAGGTAACCACGCCGTCGCCGCCAATGCTGGAAGCGCCAGTCGTATCCGGAGTAGCGCTGCCGTCAACCGGACCGGCTACCACCGCGCCGTTTTCATTATACAAAGAAACACTGGTAAGATCGTTAACATCCGCGTCCGATCCTTCCGAACCCAATGAAAAGTTAAAGTCCATCGCGCCGACGGTAATCGGCTCGCCTCTAACATCAACGCTAACCGCACCCAAAACTTGGTTGGCTTGGTTAATAGAAATGTTTTGAGAAGCAACGGAAGTGGAATTGGAAACAGTCATTGTGCCGGCGGAAATCGTTACGATTGCGGAATCATACCAGGGGTCTTCCGTATTGGTGAAACAAGCGGTGCCAGTGGAACCGCCACAAGAATTGGTTTGCAGAGGAGTAAGACCATAACCATAAGTCTCACCTTTCATACCAATATCCGTTCTCTTGGCAATATCAAAAGCGATTGTGCGGGCAGATCCGCCGATAACATCGCCTTTAATGGAAATATCTTTTGAAAATCCTTTGTCAATCAAAATTCCGGCTGTGCCATTGCCAAAACTGGCAGTGTAGTATTTTCCGTCAGAACTGACTGTCGGATCATATTCTTTTCCATCCGCGATAATCTTAACATTGGCAAGGTCGCCTTTGGCGGCTGAACCGGATTGGTACCAGCGGACTGATTCAAGATAAACTTTTTCCGCTGAACCGGCGGTAATGCGAACCGCGGAGAAAGTGTAGCCCGTCAGGCCAACTTCTTTGCTCTGGTTAGAGCTCGGATCAGTGGCGCCGCGAAGCATGGTTACCGAACCAACGCTCAAAGATTCGTTGATCGTGTGGCCGGCTCCAGAAATCGGAAGAGCGCCGGTAACAGCCACGCCGCCGACAGTGTTAACAGCCACCAAATTAAAGTAAGCAATCTGTCCGGCATAACTGGCAGTGTCGGCGCGATTGGCGCCAATCGTCATAATCCGGGTCTCTCCGGCCTTGACTGTGAAATCTTCGGTCAGAGTCGTCTGATGAAGGGAATTTAAAGTCTTGGCCACGCCAAGCTGAATTCCTTTTTCATCCAAAAGCACGATTCCGGAAAATACGGCGTCATTCGCCAAGCCGGTTCTTTCAACAACTAATGAATCAACAGTCACATCGGAAGCGCCAGCCGTGAATTTTAAAACCGTGAAAGGAATTCTCGTGGCGCTGTCCGGCGCCAAACTTCCGTTAGGCTGAACTCCGGCAACAACCGCCAAACCAGTACCGGTTACCACTGTTGTTGGAGTAGTCGGAGTGGTGGGGGTAGTCGGAGTGGTTGGAGTGGTTGGCGTTACACCGGCTACTGAAGAATACTTGGCTCTGGAAATAGAGCCGAAA
The DNA here is from genome assembly GCA_038064095.1 of Patescibacteria group bacterium. Classification (GTDB taxonomy): domain Bacteria; phylum Patescibacteriota; class Minisyncoccia; order JACROR01; family JACROR01; genus JACPLO01. Next base: position 1,431 of record JBBTTT010000035.1, read on the forward strand.
TATCCGACTGCCGGAGAAACTCCGTTAGCCGTCTGCCAAGCGCTTACCGCTGACTTGGTTACAGAACCGAAATAACCGGTCGCGCCGCCGCTAAACGTAAAGTGGCCCGCGCCAATCAGATAATTCTGCAAGCATTTTACGTCATCACTCTGTGCGCCTATCGTAAGGTCGCCGGTGAATGAACAGGTACCGCCCGCCGCGGGGGTAACAACCGAAGTGCCGGAGAGAGTGGAATTAACGCTACTGATGGTAGCGGCATCCGCGCCAAAAGATTGAAGCAGCGATATGATCGCGCTAATCTGGGCTTGGGTCAACGGCGCAGCGTGCGCCGCGGAACCTCCCGACACCAAAGCCGCTGCGATAAATAACGCAAAGGCTTTCGTTTTTAAATTACTCATAATTTTAATAATAAATTTTAAATTTTACCGCATAGATTTGTTTGCCGACTTCGACCAAGAGGCCGGCTTCATCCATGCCTATTTAACTAACTGATAATCTTTCAATTTCAAATTTTTAATTTCAGCATTGGAGTTTTGCTGTTTCATAATTCAAATCGACCCAGTTAAAACTCCAAATTGGTTTGTAATTTTATTCTCTTCATTATTCAATTCTCAATGTTCAGTCTTTTGCTCCCTCTTTTGATTTTTATTGACTGCTAAAAACCAAAAGATGGAGTAAACAATTTTCACACCTTTTTATATATTATAATTCAAGAAAAATACTCCGTAAAGAATAGTTGTGGATAACTATTTTTATCACTTTTTATCTTAAAAAACGCTTATACCGCGGCATAACGGCGCCAGCGCTTATCGCCGGCTTTTCTTAAAACGCCGGAATCCGCCATTACGATTAAATCCCTCTGAACGGTTTTTTCGCTGATATTTTTATCAAAAATAACGGACACTTCTTTTACTCCCACCCAGCCGTTATTTTTCACGAATTCCAGTATTTTTTTCTGTCTGCCGAATTTAATTTCCGCTTCATTGTCATTATTATAAAGAACATCTTTTTGAATAATTTTTCTATTTTTTATATTAGCATTATTGCCGCTATTGTTAAAATTTTTTTCTTCTTTATTATTGATTTTCTGATTGGTGTCCTTATCATTGTCCTTAACGATTAAGGAATGTCCGTTAAAATCTTTAATACCGTCTTGCAAGACCTCTTGTTGAATCATCAAACTGTTAACAGGAGTCAGATCAGCAGTAACCAAATCAGTCTGTTCATTAAAATGTCCTTTAGAATTATTTTCCAATAAAACCTCTTTGGGAGCAGAATCAAACAAAAGAGCGGTCGGAGACGGTAAAATGTCTTTTTTGCTGTTATTGATAAAATCAGCCAAAGCCCGATATTCGCGCCGTAAAACTTCAAAATTCACGGCGGAAATAAAAGCGCCGGCCGAAGCAACTTCTAAAACGCACAAAATACTGCCGATCAATTCAGGAACAATTTCAATATTCTTCAGCCGCCGAGCCGAAGAATTATTCCCTAAAAAACTTAAGCAATTGAAAATATTAATTCCTTTTTTTCTTAAAAGCCACTTGATCGGCTCCTTATCCGAAAATAAATCCGTCACCCGATACAGCGCTTCAGTTATTTTTTGGGTCCGTTCTTGGATATAATGGCAGGGATCCATAACTTGAGGATAGGAGAAATAAAAATTTCCGTCAATAATTGACGGAAATTTTTGTTGATGTTCTGATTAATTCAATAATTTAAAGAATAATGAGTTTTTTAAACTCTTCGTAACTTCGAGGATTCTGGATTTTTTTACCGTTAAGAAAAAAGGTGGGCGTTCCTTGGACCGCCGAAGCGTTGCCGCTCGCCAAATCTTCAGCGACCGCTTTTTCAATTTCTTCGCTTTGAACGTCAAAACTGAATTTTTCCGCGTCAAGTCCGAGTTTCTCCGCTAATTCCGCGAAAATTTTTTCCGCCTCCGTTTTTCGGGCGTCAGACCATTGTTTCTGATTATCAAAAATTAAATCGTGCATTTCCCAAAATTTTCCCTGCCGGCCCGCGGCTTCGGCCGCCCGCGCCGCCAAGTCCGCGTTTTTATGAATTTGATTCAAAGGAAAATGGCGGTAAACGATTTTCAAGCCGCTTCCGAATTCTCCGGCTAAAGCCCTGACCAGCGGCGCGTAAGAAGCGCAGGCCGGACATTGAAAATCGCTGTATTCAACCAGCGCGGCCGGCGCGTTTTCTCCGCCTTTAAACCAATCGCTTTCGTTGACCGCTAAAGCCAGAGAGGCGGTTTGTTTCTTTGCCAAATCCGGAGCGATTTTCACGAAGCCGAAAATAGCGGCGCCAAACAAAATAAAAACAGCCGACCATAAAAAATATTTTTTAAAAATTTTTCGGCGATCTTCCGCTCCCCTATTCGCCAGCTTTTCTTCTTTCTTGAGAATTCTTTTTTCCTTTTTCGTCAAATTTTCCATTAATAAATTACTTAACATTAATTTTATGAAATATCAAAAAATTTCTTGGCGTTTTGGACGGTGGCGGCCGCTATTTTTTCAAAAGATATTCCGCGCAAAACGGCGATTTTTTTGGCTGTTTCTTCAACATAAACCGGTTCGTTGCGTTGGCCCCGATGAGGCGCCGGCGCCACAAAAGGCGCGTCGGTTTCAATCATCAGCCTGTTCAGCGGCATTTTTTCAAGGATTTCATCATATTGTTTCGCGAAAGTAATCACGCCGGTAAAAGACAAATAAAATCCAAAATCCAAAAATTTTTGGGCGGTCAGCCAGTCGCCGGCGAAAAAATGCATATTGCCGCGGACGTTTGGATAATCGCGTAAAATTTCCAAAACTTCATTATAAGCCTGCCCGCCAAAGCTGTCGCTTGACGACTGCGGGCGGGCATCGCGGCAATGAATTATCAAAGGTTTATCAAACTCCAAAGCAAGTTTAATTTGTTTTTTAAATTTTTTTTCCTGCCTTGCCTTGTCTTCATCTTTTTTAAGATGAAAAAAATCCAAGCCGCACTCTCCAACGGCGACAACTCGGGGATTTTGAACGAGATTTTTATAATAATCATAATCAAAATCCTCGGCGGAATCAGTCGGATGAAGCCCCGCGGAAGCAAAAAGAAACGGATATTTCCCCGCGAGCGCGGCCGCCTCGGCGGAAGTTTTTTTATCCGTCCCCACGACAACGCTCAAAATACCCCGCTCTTTCATCCGTTCAAGGACCGCCGCCCGATCTTTATCAAAGGCGGCAAAATTCAAATGAGAATGAACATCAAAAAGCGGCGATTTTAACATAACCATTTAATAATACATAAGTCTCACCTATGTATTATATGTATTATAATCTCGGAAACAAACCTTTATGTTCTTTGAAACGGAAAATTTTTAACTTTTCCGGTTTGGCGTCACCGGAAACGCCGAGGATGCTAAAAATTTTCTCAGCCGTGGATGGCAAAAAGGGCGCGAGCAGCCGGGCAATCCAGAACATTCCGAAAGCCAGCTGCCAAAGAACGGCTCGAGCTTTTTCTTTGTCTTTTTTCACGAGTTTGAACGGCTCATAATCCTGAATATAACCGTCAAGCATTCCAATCAAGCGCCAAATAATATCCCCGGTTTTTTGAAGATCAAGCTCTCTCATCGCTTTTTGATATTCCGGAATAAAAAAATTCTCAATCAGATAATCCGGCGGGAAATACTCTACGGTTTCTTTTTTAAAAATAAAAACCTCCTCTAAATTGACCGGCACCGCGGCCAAAGCCGCCGGCGCCGGCTTTTCTATCGCGCCGTCGAAATATTGCAAAATCATTTTATTCACGCGGCTGACAAAATTCCCCAAACCGTTCGCCAAATTGGCGTTATAACTTTCCTTGAATTTTTCCTCGGTGAAATCGCCGTCTCCAAAGGAAGAAAGTTCGCGTAAAAGATAATAGCGCACGGCCTCGGCACCGTATTTTTCCGCCAAAACAAAAGGATCGGCGACATTGCCCAAAGTTTTTGACATTTTTTGGCCGTTAACGGTGATGAAACCGTGAACCAGTATCTTTTTAGGCAAAGGCAGGCCGGCGGACAAAAGCATTCCCGGCCAAACAGCCGCGTGAAAACGTAAAATGTCTTTACCGATAATGTGCAAATCCGCGGGCCAGAATTTTTTAAACAAAGTTTCCTTTTCTTGGCCGTAGCCGAGCGCGGAAACATAATTAGCCAGAGCGTCTCCCCAAACATACATCGTCTGCTCCGGGTCGCCCGGCACCGGCACGCCCCAAGAAATATCCCGCGCCGGCCTTGAAAAACTTATATCTTCCAAACCTTCTTCCAACAAGGATAAAATTTCATTTTTCCGGCTCGCCGGCGCGATCACCAGCTCGCCGGAAACAATCGCTTCCTTAATCCGCTCCGTATAAACGGAAAGTTTGAAAAAATAATTTTCTTCTTCAATTATTTCCGGCGTCTGGCCGTGATCAACGCATTTTCCGTCCAGCAAATCTTTTTCCGTGACAAATGCTTCATGCCCCACGCAATAAAGCCCGCGGTAAGATTTTTTATAAAGATCGCCTTTTTCCGAAAGCCGGCGCCACATTTTTTGCGCGCCGGGAAAATGCCGTTTTTTATCCGAAGTGCGGATAAAATCGTCAAAAGAAATGTTTAAAACTTCGGCCAGCTCCCTGAATTTCTCGGCGTTCCGGTCCGCAAATTTTTCAACCGGCAAGCCGGTTTTTTCGGCGGCGCGGCTGATCTTGGCGCCATGCTCGTCCGTGCCCGTCAAAAAATAAACTTCTTTTCCAAGAAGCCGCTGATGTCTGGCCAAAACGTCCGCCATTACGATTTCTTTGGCAAAACCAAGATGAGGAGAAGAATTAATATAGGCAATGGATGTCGTCAGATAAAATTTTTCAGCCATGGCCTTTTTTGCTTTTTGCGATGTCATCGGCAATTTCCATCAAAACCGCCGCGATCGGCACCGCCAGAATTAAACCGAAAAAGCCCGCGATTTTACCGCCGATAACCAAAGATAAAATTACTAAGATTGAATTAACGCCGACCGTTTTTTTAACCACCAAAGGATAAATCAAATGATTTTCAAACTGCTGAACGATCACATAAAACGCCAAAACCAGAAGTCCCAATATGGGTTTTTGGATAAAAGCGATGGCCACCGCCGGAATGGCCGCCATTATCGGCCCAAAAACCGGAATCAGTTCAAAAATTGCCGAAAGAATGGCTAAAAGAAGAGCGTGTTTAACCTGTAAAATGGTTAGTCCCAGAAAAACCAAAACGCCCACCAAAACGCCCAGAAGAATCTGACCCTGAAGCCAACGCCCGATTTTTTTTCTGGAACGCGACCATAAATCCAAAATATAAGGTTCTTCTTCTTTAGGCGCAATAATGCGCAAAAAACGCTCAATCCCGTCTTCCTGAACCGCCAAATAAAAGGAGAAGACGATAATCAAAACCAAAGAAAGAGCTCCGCCGAAAACCGAAGACGCGGTTTCAAAAAATCCGCCGACCGCTTTTTGAAACGGTTCGTTTAGCGTAGGAAATATATCGCTGAAATAATCGGAAAGGGAGGAAGGCAGTTCAGGGAAAAACTTCATCAAGTATTGGTTGGAAGCGTCGGATTTAAAATAAGATGGAAGCTGAACGGTAAAATCGGACAACTCGCTGAAAAGCGGCGGAACGATAATATAAAAAGCGGAAGCCAAAACAAAAAAAGTCAAAAAATAAACGAAAATAACGCTTAAAACCCGCGGCACGCGGTAATGCGCCAACCAGCGCGCGGCCGGATCTATAGCCGAAGCCAAAACCACGGCCAAAAGAACCACCCCTACGATTTCTCTGATTCGATACAAAAAAACGGTCAGCAAAATCAAAAGCAAAGCGCGAACAATCGTGCCGGTCGTTATTTCAATGGTGGTTTTAGAATCGCTCATTTTATTATTTATTTTACACCAAATCGCAGATTAAGCCAATAATTTTTTATAAAAATCAGCATCTTTGTGAGGGCCGATAATCGCCAGATTAAATCGGGAAGGATGAAGAATATCACGCGCCACGGCCGCCAAATCGTCTTGGGAAATTTTTTCCATTTTCCGCCAAATTTCTTCGGGCGAAAGAATCTTTTTGCGAAACAACGCCTGCTCGCCGTAAAAAGCGGCGACCTCGTCCGAAGATTCAAAAGACAAAGCCATTATGCCGCAAATATAATCCTTCGCCAGTTTCAGCTCTTCCGCTAAAACGCCGTTCTCGGCGCAGCGCTTCAAAATTTCCGCGATTTTTTTCACGGCTTTTTTCAAGTCGCCATGCGGCACGCCGGCGTTCACGGTGAAATATCCGCCGTAAGTTTCAAAAGAAGTTCTGGCTCCCACATAATAAGCCAAACCAAGTTTTTCCCGAATTTCCATAAAGAGACGAGAAGAAGCATTCCCTCCCAAAATAACGGTCAAAAGATCCAAAATGTGTCTTCGCCGGTCAAACATATCATATCCCTTGACGCCCAGCACCAAATGAGTCTGATCCGTTTCTTTATGCTTAATTTTAACAGCCGGGCCGTTTTGTTTAAAAACGACTTTCTTCATTTTTTCCGTCCGGCCCGGAGAAAACGGCGTGAAAAGATCATTTATTTTTGAAAAAGTTTTTTCCGTTGAAACATTGCCGGCAACCACCGCTAAAACATTGGCCGGAGTATATTGCTTTTGCTTATATTTGACAATTTCATTCCGGCCGATGCTCTTGATGCTTTGGCCGGTTCCGAGGATATTCCAGCCGGCCGGCTGATTGCCGTACATCAATTCGTCAAAAACCTCCCAAACATTTCGCTGGGGCGCGTCTTCATACATTGAAATTTCCTGAAGAATCACGCCGCGCTCTTTTTCTAATTCTTCGGACTTGAACAAAGGATTGAGCAAAAGATCGGCGATAATTTCCAGAGCGCGGCCAAAATGACGATGGGCGGCTTTTATCCAAAAACCGGTTATTTCTTTGGAAGTAAAAGCGTTGTGTTCGGCGCCCAAACCGTCCATTTCCCGCGCCACTTGGCCGGGCCCGGGACGCGCCGCGGTTCCTTTAAAAAATAAATGTTCCAGAAAATGCGAAACGCCGCTGATATTTTTTGTCTCGTAAACCGAGCCGGTGTTGACCAAAATTAAAACCGTCACCGCTTCCGTTGACTTCATCGGCGCGACCAGCGCCCGCAATCCGTTTTTAAACTTTTTAGTTTCAACCACGGATAAAATCAGCCAACTTTTTAATTTCTATCCTTTCCTGTTTACCGGTATCGCGGTCGCGGACCGTCACGGTGTTATTTTCCAAAGTTTCAAAATCCACGGTGACGCAATAAGGCGTGCCGATTTCGTCCTGGCGGCGGTAACGTTTGCCGATATTGCCGTTGTCATCCCACATTATTTCCGGAATTTCTTTTTTAATCGCTTCGTAAACTTCGCGCGCCTTTTTAACCAAAACCGGCTTATTTTTCAACAAAGGAAAAACCGCGGCTTTAACCGGCGCCAGCGCCGGATTGAATTTCAGAAAAATTCTCTTTTCGCCTCCCATTTCATCTTCGGTGTAAGCGCTGTCCAAAACAGCCAGCAAAGTCCGGCCGACCCCGAAAGTCGGTTCCACCACATGCGGCGTAAACTTCTCTTTCGCGTCTTCGTCGTAATAATCCAGCTTGTGGTTTTTTAAATCATAGTCAGTCCGGTAAGCCAAACCGTAAAGCTCTTTTCGGCCGAAAGAAAAATCATATTCAAAGTCAACCGTTCTTTTGGAATAATGCGCCCGCTCCGCGGAAGGAACCTCAAGCTCGCGAACCTTCCCCTTATTAAGGCCAATCTGATCAATCCAATCCCACATTTCCTTCTTCCAATATTCAAAATATTTTTCCCAATCTTCTTCACGGAGAAAATACTCAAATTCCATCAAATCAAATTCTCTGACGCGAAAGAGAAAATCCCGCGGAGAAATTTCATTCCTGAAACATCTCCCGATCTGGGCGATGCCGAACGGCAGTTTTGGATGAAAAGAATCAACGATATTTTTGAAATTGACAAACATTCCCTGGGCAAGTTCCGGCCGCAAATAAATATCCGACGTTTCTTCTTTCAGCGCCCCTATTTTTGATTTAAACATCGTGTTGAATTTTCCGCCTTCCAACGGATCGGTAAAGTTCACAAGGTGGCCGGAGGCGGCCCAAACCTGTTCCGGCGCGATAATGCCGGAGGCAATCCCGTACATATCATCGCGACGGCTGACAAATTTCTTCCACCACAATTCTTTGATATTGTGCATTAACTCCGCTCCCAGCGGGCCATAATCCCAAACGCCGGCCAAGCCGCCGTAAATTTCCGCGCCGGGATAAATAAATCCCCGGCGCTTGGTCAAAGAAATAATTTTTTCCATTTTATTTTCCATAAAATTAAAATTATTGTATTACCTCGTATTCGGTATTTTTTATCTGGGGATCGGTAAAAAGCCGGGTAGTCAAAGCATTCTTCGCGTCTCTTAAAACCAAACCGGCAAACTCATCTTCTCCTTCGGCAATCGCTTCGGAAATCAAAACCGGAGAAGTCCCGACTTGAGCCAAAGAAGGAATGATCCCGATTTGAAAAGCCGCTTCAACCGCGGGCCTCAAAATACCCGTCCCGGCCGGCAAACTGTCTGCTTGCCAAATTACCCGGCCATTAATTTTATCATAAGAAATATTCTCTCCCAAAGGCAGAAAGTTCCCTTCCCAGCTTATATAAGAAGGCAAAGAAGCATAAACTTTTACATTTTTAAGATTATTGGAAGAATTAGCCAAAGACCAAACAACGGTGTAAGTGGTTTTCTGGCCGGCCCGGGGCGGCAAGGGACCGGAGTTTGGAATCAAAGTGGAATAAAAATAACCTTGACGGGAAAGCTGAAGATTGGAAGCGATTTTTGATTCAAGGAAAAATCGGCCGTCAATATCAACTCCTTCAAAACCGGACGGCCGTTGGGCAACAAACATCCGGGCGTCAAAACGCGCCGTATGATTGGCGTCAGCGGCGGATCCCGAAGGCAAGGTCCGCAAAACATTAATTCTAAAACTGGCCTCTCCTTCCTGCCCGGGGTCAAGAAAAGCGAAACTTGAATCAGATGAAGAATTCCAAACAACGGCGCGGTCATTGCTTCTGTAAAATCCCCGATTAACCAAAACTTTTGAATAGTCCAACCCCGCGCCGGCCAATTTAACTTCCAGAACGGCGTTTTTTACGCTGACCGGCAGATTATTTTTCCAAAAAACAGCGACATCCAGCTGATCGCCGAAAGAAGCGACATAATTATCCTGGCCGTTAATTTTAACGGTTAAGTCCAAAAAGGGACTTCTCAAAACCGCGTTGGCCGCGGCCGCTCCGTAAACCACCAAGCCGCCTTTGGCGTCCCTGACGCCGACCAATGATTTAAAAACTTTGTTTTCAAGATTCTCACCCTTGAATTTTCCCTTGAGGCGGATGGATCCCTGGCCTTGGGGCGCCAAACTTTTTATTTCCCAGGTATTGTCGGAAAATGAAGGTTCGGGCGTAGCGGAAATAAATTCAAAACCATCGGGATAAACCGCCTGAATCGTCAAATTATTTATTTTTTCACGGGCATTGGAAAAATAAACGATCTCCGCCTCTATTTCCTGTCCGATATTGACATGCTCGGACAAATTTACGGTTACGCCGACGGCCGACTTGATAAGTTCCGCTTCCAAAAAAGTTTCTTTGGCTAAGATGGCGTTAGAACCCTGAACGCGATATTCCAAAACAGCGGCGGCGCGCTGAAGGCTTTTTTCCTCGCCGAAAACAAACGCTTCAAATGTTTCGTTGATAAGCTCACCCGGATAAACTTTTCCCAAATTTCTTCTTTCCATAAAAACGCCGCTCAAAGGAGCGGACTGGCCGGCTGGCTGCGAACCGGCCGGATAATTAAAAATAATCTCCGCGTTCTCCAAAGCCGAATCATTGTTGTTTTCAAGCGTCACGCGCCAAACAGCCTTCTCGCCGCCGTTTAAACCCGGCGAACCGCTTATTTCAAAACCAATTTGGTTGGAAGAAACCGCTCCGAATCCTCCAAAAAGATAAATTACCGCCGCGCTAACGACGATGGCCGCGAAAACAGTTAAGCCCGCGATCAACTTGGCCATAAAAGATATTTTAACCGGCTTTTTTTTCATTGTTTCTTTCCATTCTCTTTCAATTTTTTCTTCGGGGATGTTTGTTTTTAATTCTTCAAGGGTATTTTTTTGAAATCTGGATTTTAAATTTTTATCCTGTCCGTAAAGCCGTTTTTCCAATTTTTTAAGAGTTTCGGTCATAAAAAAACTTAAAGATGGCTAGCCTCAAGCCCTGTTTCAATAAGAGCGTCCATTTTAATCGCCGCTTGTTTTTCGGAAACTGAAAAATTCCAGCCTGTCTCCTTTTCTATAATTTCCTTTAATTCGGGATAATGGCTTTCATCCACATAGCCCAGCCGGTGCAGAAGGCGCGCCGCGAAAATTTTT
>JBBTTT010000036.1:0-1153 GCA_038064095.1 Patescibacteria group bacterium
TTAATCAAATTTAAAGGTAAAATCAACTTAATGAAAAAAATAAAAATTCTCGCCATAGAAACATCCTGCGATGAAACCGGAGCGGCGATTTTGGAAGGAAAAAGCGGCTCAAAAAACCCGCGTTTTAAAATTTTAGCCAATGTTGTTTCCTCGCAGATAAAAATCCACGCGCTTTGGGGCGGAGTGGTGCCGTCGCTTGCCAAAAGAGAGCATCAGGCAAATTTAATTCCAGTGTTAAAAAAAACTTTAAAAGAATCAAATTTGCTAATTTTCAATTCCGAATTTTTAATTTTTAAACAAATTCAAAGCTCTAAATTTAAAATTCTAAATTCTATTTTGGAACGAGAACCAGAATTATTAAAACAATTTTTAAAATTTATTCCCGCTATTGCTGTTCCAAAAATTGACGCTATTGCCGTAACCAGTGGGCCGGGACTTGAACCGGCGCTGTGGACCGGAGTAAATTTTGCCAAAGCCCTTGCTTTAATCTGGAAAAAACCGCTGATCGCGGTTAATCATATGGAAGGGCATATCGTCTCTGTTTTACTTAAACAAAACAAAATAATTAAATTCCCCGCGATCGCGTTGCTTGTCTCTGGCGGGCACACGGAGCTGGTTTTGATAAAAAACTGGCTGAATTACAGAATAATCGGCCAAACTTTAGACGATGCCGCCGGCGAAGCGTTTGATAAAGTCGCGCGCTTGCTCGGTTTGCCGTATCCCGGCGGCCCGGCACTGGCCAAACTCGCGGTTAAAAACAAAAAAGTTCCGGATTTCAAACCACGGACGCCCAGCGCCGTTAGATTTCCCCGACCAATGATTAATTCCCGCGATTTTGATTTCAGTTTTTCCGGCTTAAAAACAGCGGTTTTGTATCTTGTGCGAAAACTGCCCGAATTGACGCCTGAAATAAAGGCTCAAATCTGCCGGGAATTCCAGCAGGCGGTGATTGATGTTTTAATCGCCAAAACTTTAAAAGCCGTCCAAAAATACAAGCCGAAAACCGTCATCCTCGGCGGCGGCGTGGCCGCCAATCAGGAATTGAGAAAACAGATTAAAAAAGAATTAAGCAAAAAATTTTCAAAAATATCGCTTCTTTTGCCGGAAATTAAATTCACCGGAGACAACGCGGCAATGATCGCCGCGGCCGGCT
>JBBTTT010000037.1:0-2462 GCA_038064095.1 Patescibacteria group bacterium
TTAAACGCTTCCATTGTCGCGTCTAAACTATGTTTTTCCCAGAAAGCAAGTATTCTAGCTTTCTTCAGGGCTTTTTCGGTAATCATATACCGGTATCGTAGAGCATCGTTGTAGAGCGTGACAAAACCCTTGATACCAGTGTATTTGCAGTGAATGTGATGAAAAAAAACCACAGTTATTGCTTTCCCAAAGAGTGCAATATGTATGTGGCCTTATGCAATTAAATCGAGCCTATAAATAATATAATAATTAACTACCGTACTAGTCGCTTCTCAAGCATAGAAATTCTATGCTCATCCTCCGCCCTGACGCGAGAATAATAACGACGTTTGCTTTTGAGCCATAAAAGCTCAAACTCAACCGCTTTCAAGATCGCGGCTTCACCATATTTCCAGGAATCGGCCGGAAATACGACCTTGCGAGTTTCAAACTTATTAAGCAATTGATCTTCAACAAATCGTTTGATAATCGGCAGAGCTTCGACTGAAATGCCGCCGCCCAAACCGGTTCTTAATCTTTTAACCTTGATTTTTCGCATCATAATATCGCAAATTTCATACACTTCCTGCGAAGTGTTAATGACACATCTATCAAAACCCATAGAAGCGGTAAGGTCAACACGTCCAATGGTAACGCCGGTAAGCAACGGAATATCAGGTAACGCCAGCATATCATCGATATTGCGGTAAGTCGTAATTGTTTCAAAATTCACCGCGAACTCAATGTCTTCGGCGTTGTCTAATGGAACCATATTTTTGATAAGATTCAACCATTTGGTCAACGCAAATGGGGTTTCCGCCATCGGCGCGACAATCCCTTTTACACCAATGGAAAGCGCGTTGTATATATCAGTAACCGCCTCTACGCCGCCGATCTTTAAGATAATCGGCAAACCGACAAAAGCAGTAACATCCTTAAGCCGCATCATCTCTTCCATCCGCGAACCCTCGGCCTCAAACTCGGCCTTTATCTCAAAAATACCATAATCATCTTTCAGCTTTTTGAGCGTCTCTATCATCTGATATTCGAGTGTGTTCATTCCCCCTCCTTTCTGGGATCGAGCTTTGCTTGCTCCCGATACCAATTGATTTTTCTCCAGTCAACGGGGTAGCCGTCTTTCTTGGCTATCTCGTCCGTCTGCGACATTATATTCTGATAGAAAAATGAATCTTTGTTCCCGCAGAGACATTCTTGGAGATAGTTGTAAGAAAACCATTCCATCTCCAAACCGCGTCTGACAATCAGCTCAAGTTTTTCTTCAAAAAGATTACCAAAGGTAATCGGGATCCATGGACAAGGCATCACATCTCCATATCCGGTAATGGAAAACTGTTTTTTGAACGTAAAGCACTTAAAGAAATACCCGTTGACGATCGAGTGCCTCGTTCCCGTATTGTAAATCTCGGCTAGTTTATCCAGATAGTTGTGATCTTCAGTGTTCAGAATCTCATCCTCCGATCCTTCCCGAAACTCTCCAATTGGCTTGGCGTAGATCAAGCTGGAATAGACGTTGAATTGTTTCAAAAATTCCAGGTGCTTAATCAACGCGCCGGATTTAAGATCGCTTTTCGTAACCACAATGTTGATTATAACGCCTAAACCGTGCTTTTTGCACAACGGAAGGGCATCTATACATCTTTGCCATGAACCATCTTTGCGCCGAAACTCGTCATGGCCTGATTTAAGGCCATCGATGCTTAGATGGATCCTATCGACGCCGATACCAACCAGCCATTTGATTTTTTCCTCATTCAGAAACCATCCGTGAGTATCCATACTCACAGAAAATCTTCTGGGATCAATCGTGTCAACCAAGTCTTTAAGCTCCGGAAATATTGTCGGCTCACCCCCGGAGATGCAAATGCTCGCCAAATCCATCGCATCGGCCTGGTCAGCGATGTTTTTGACATCATGAACAGTCAGCTTGCGGTGCCCCCTCCCAGGTTTCTTGAACGCCTCGATGGAGCAATGCTGGCATCTAAAGTTACACCGGTAGTCGTACTCCAGCTGAATAAAAGCCACACTTCTCTTTTGCCTTATCATCTCCTCCTGTTTCATCACCTTCTCATAGACTCGCGGCTTTTTTTCCCGCAATCTTTCTCTCCCCACTCTTTCTCTCTCCGTCTGCGTCATCTGATCTACCATTTTCTCATCCTCCTTTTTTGATTAATGAAATAATTTGCTTAAATTTTTCCGCTTTTCTGCCTGTAAACTCTGGAAAAATATTTCCCGGATCAAAAAGTATGCTCTGACACCCGAAATTAACAGCCATTTGAATGTCACTTTCGGGCATATCTCCAACTACGCAGATTTCCTCGGGTGTAAGACCATGTTCTCGGCATAATAATGCAAGCATGTACGTATTCGGCTTTCCAACATGAAAATCCGGCGTACGACCGGTCGCCGCTACAATCGCAGCCACCATAGCTCCACAACCGACCAATCTGCAATTATTTTCCACC
>JBBTTT010000038.1:0-4860 GCA_038064095.1 Patescibacteria group bacterium
TTTAGCCGTGCTTCAAGGTTTCGGGCTTCTGACTCTTTTGGAGCGCCAGGGAGTTTTGGCGAATCTGACTTTTTTTGACCGGCTGATCAACGTGCTGGTGGTAACGGCCGGCGCCGTCTTTTTAATGTGGCTGGGCGAATTGATTTCCGAATACGGCATCGGCAACGGCGTTTCCGTTATGATTTTTGCCGGTATTGTGGCCGGCATTCCGCAGGCCGTGCGCCAGACATTTTTTGCTTTGGATATTTCGCAATTGCCGCTGATCGTCGGATTTTTAATCGCCGCGGCGGCCATTATCGCCGCGGTCGTGGTTATTACCGAAGGCGAAAGGCCTTTGCCGATTTCTTACGCCAAAAGAATAAGAGGAATGAAAGTTTACGGCGGGATGTCCACTTATTTGCCTTTAAAAGTCAACCAAGCCGGCGTGATCCCCATTATTTTCGCGCTGTCTATTTTACTTTTTCCGCAAATGATTTTTAATCTGCTGGCGGGCGTGGGAGGAACCGTTTCGCAGAACGTTTTTGCCGCGCTGATTAATTTTTTCAATAATCCCTGGATTTACGCCGTTCTTTATTTTATTTTGGTATTTTTATTCACTTATTTTTACACGGCGGTCACTTTTGATCCCGGAGCAATTTCGCAAAATCTTCAAAAAAGCGGCGCTTTCGTGCCCGGCCTCAGGCCCGGCCGCTCCACCGCCGATTTTATTGAAAAAGTTTTAAACCGCATTACTTTGATCGGCGCCATTTTTCTGGGACTGATCGCGGTTTTGCCGCTGGCTGTTCGGGCTTTAACCGGATTGACGGCTTTAACCATCGGCGGCACCGCCCTTCTGATCGTGGTTTCCGTGGTTTTGGATACCGTTAAAAAAATTGAAGCACAGATCGTGATGAGGGAATACGAATGAACCGGCTGAATTTTGTTCTTTTATAAAAAAGGAGGATAAGTTATGATAATTCTAATGGAAAATCAGCTGAATTTTATATTTTTCGGACGCTCCGGTTCGGGTAAAGGCACGCAAGCGGAGTTTTTAAAGAAATATCTGGAAGAAAAATACGGAGCAAACAGCGTCTTATACGTGTATACCGGCGCGAAACTGCGGGAATTAGTTGATCAAAAAGAGTTTCTGACCGCGCGCTTGGTGGATGAAAAAGTGATGAAAGCGGGCGCTAAAGCTCCTGATTTTTTGGCGGTTTGGGCTTGGGGTGAACGATTGGTTAAAGAAATGGATGAAAAAAAGCATTTGATTGTGGATGGTTCGCCGCGAACGATAATGGAAGCCAAGATGCTGGACGAAGCTTTTTTATTTTACGGCCGGAAAAAAATTTTTCCTCTTTTGATTGATGTTTCCCGGGAAGAAGCGGCAAGAAGAATGAAAAAAAGAGGCAGAGCGGATGATACGGATGAACAGATTAAAAGCCGTCTGGCTTATTATGAAGAATATGTGTTGCCGGCCGTGGAATATTACGGGAAAGAAAGCAAGAATAAGCTTATTCGGATAGACGGCAATCCTTTGGATCGGGAATTGATCCATCAAAATATTTTGAAAGCAGCGGGTTTAAAGAATAAATAAATTTGACGCTTTGGATGAAAGTCATACTATAATTTTTTCATCCGAAGCGTTTTGTTTTTTTTAGCTTAAATTAAGATGCGGATCAAAAATGAGAAAGAATTGAAGATTTTAAGGGAAGGCGGCCGCCGGCTGGCGGATATTATGAATATTATTTCTCAAATCGCGGCGCCCGGAATTGCTGCGGCCGAGCTTGATCGGCGTGCCGAAGAACTGATTTTAAAACAGGGCGGTTTTCCCGCTTTTAAGGGATACAAAACTTCGGATGCCAAAATTCCTTATCCTTCTTCGCTTTGCGTTTCGGTGAATGATGAAATAGTGCATGCTCCGCCGTCCGTTAGAATCTTGAAAGACGGCGATATTGCCAGTTTGGATTTGGGAATGGAGTGGAAGGGGTTTTATACGGATATGGCGGTTACCGTCCCGATTGGAAACGTTGATAAAAAATCTCTGAAATTAATTAAAATAACAAAAAAGGCGCTGGAATTGGGAATCAGCGCGGTAAAAAACGGTGGCCGCGTTGGCGATATCGGATTTGCCGTTGAATCTTATGTAAAGTCGGAGGGATTTTGCGTGGTGAAAGAATTGGTCGGCCATGGCGTGGGCCGACAGGTCCATGAAAAGCCGGAAATTCCGAATTGGGGGAAAAAAGGCGCGGGTTTTTTGCTTGAAGAAGGAATGGTTTTGGCGCTGGAGCCGATGGTGAATGCCGGCGCCGAGAAAATAAAACTGGCTGAAGACGGCTGGACCTGGAAAACCGCGGATGGTTCGCGTTCCGCCCATTTTGAACATACGGTGGCGATTACAAAAGACGGGGCGGAGATTTTAACCAGAATATGAGATTTTTAGGCATTGATTACGGGAAAAAAAGAATTGGAGCGGCGATGTCCGATAAAGAAGGACGGATGGCCTTTCCTTACGCCGTTATTGAAAACAACGCCAAAAAATTCAGCGTCATTGGAAAAATTTGCGAAAATGAGAATATTTCTAAAATCGTCGTGGGTTTGCCTAAAAATTTAAAAGGCGAAGAGACTGAAATGACCAAAGAGATTCAAAAATTCGGCCGCCGGCTTCGCCAAAAAATTGGATTAAAAATCATTTTCCAGAATGAAATGTTTTCAACGAAAGAAGCGGTTCAGATTCAGGGCCGGCGTCAAGAAATTGATGCTTCGGCCGCCGCTCTTATCTTGGACAGTTATCTTAAAAAAGAAAAAAAGTGATATAATTATCTTATATGCAAACAGATGTTTTTTTATCGGTGATTATTCCGGCTTATAACGAAGCGGAGAGGATCGGAGCGACTTTGGAAAAAATTTCGCGTTATCTTAGAAAACAGCCGTATCCTTACGAGATTATCGTGGTTAGCGACGGTTCAAAAGACAAGACCGTTGAAAAAGCGGAAAAATTAAAAGGCGAGATTCTTTATTTGTCGGTTATAGGCGGAAAAGAAAATCGCGGCAAGGGTTACGCAGTCAAAGAAGGAATGCTCGCGGCCCGCGGCCGGATTCGGCTTTTCACCGACGCGGACAATTCCACGGATATTTTCCATTTTGAGCTGATGCGGCCGTTTTTTGACAAGGGTTATGAAGTTGTGATTTGTTCGCGCGATAAAAGAGACGCGGCCGGCGCGCGCCAGTCCGTTCCGCAAAGCCGGTTTAAACGTTTGCTCGGCAATCTGGGAAATCTTTTCATTCAGCTGGCGGCGGTGCGCGGCATTTGGGACACGCAATGCGGTTTTAAAGCGTTTCGTGATTTTGCGGCTGAAGAAATTTTTTCCCGCCAACGGATAAATCGCTGGGGATTTGACATTGAAGTTTTGGCTCTGGCGCGGGCTTTGGGATATAAAATCGGCATTGTGCCGGCTGATTGGAAAAATGACCCTAAAAGCCACGTTAAGATGTCGTCTTATTTTCAGGTTTTATGGGAAACCGTAAAAATAAAATGGAATTTGATATTTGGGAAATATAATTTAAATGAACAAAAAAATAAAAGATAAATTTTCCGAATTTAGGCAGGATATAGTGTCCGGCGATTGGATATTGGTTGCTTCAAAAAAAAGGAGGAGCCGGCCGTATTTTTTCAATCAGAGCGATAAAAAAGCGAAGGGAAAAATTACGCGCGAGAGCTGTCCTTTTGAGAATCCGCAAAAATTCGGAAATTCAGAACCCGTTTTATGGTATGCTTTTGAGCCCTTGAAAAACCGCGCCGCAGAATTTAAAAATTGGTTTGTGCAGGTTATACCCAATAAGTATCCGGTGGTTGTTCCTTCAAAAACTTGTCCCGAAGCAAGGCCGGTGGGACCGTCCTCTAAAATGGAAGGAGTAGGCTATCATGAAATAATCATAACCCGTCCTCATTCGCGAAGCTTGAGTGAAATGAGCCAAGCGGAAGTTCAGCTGGTGCTTAAAGCTTATCAGAAGAGATACCTTCAGCTTAAAGAAGAAAAATGCGTGGAATATATTTTAATATTCCATAATCACGGACTCAAGGCGGGAGCGTCAATTTCCCATCCTCATTCCCAGCTGGCGGCGATGCCGATCGTGCCGCCGGATGTTTCAAGAAGTTTAAACGGTTCAAAGAAATATTTTAAAGAACGCGGCCGCTGCGTTCATTGTGCCCTGCTTGAATGGGAATTAAAGGAAAAAGAAAGAGTGATTTTTCAAAATGATTATTTTGCCGTAATCGCGCCGTTCGCTTCAAGAGTGTCTTATGAAATGAGAATTTACCCTAAATGGCACACTTCGCGTTTTGAGGAAATAGATGATAAAAAAAGATCACGGCTCGCCGAAGCTTTAATTGAAACTCTGCGCCGATTGGGAAAAGCGCTGGGCAATCCCGATTATAATTTTTTCATTCATACCGCGCCGGCCAAAAAAGAAGACACGGAATATTATCATTGGCATTTTGAGATTTTGCCGAAAACCGCGGTTTGGGCCGGATTGGAATTGGGGACGGGCGTGGTTGTGATTTCCATTTCTTCTCCCGAAGAAGCGGCGGAAAAACTTAAAAAAGCGAAAAATGCTGGAAAATTTTAGAAAAAAAATTTATCGGACGGGAGTTTGGGTTGAAAGTTGGGCGGGAACGCCTCATGCTTTACTGGCTCTTTTTATTTTGGCTTTTATTGAAAGTTCCTTTTTTCCCATTCCGCCCGATGTTTTGCTCATCGCTCTTTTGGTGGCGAATAATAAGGCCAAGTGGTGGAAATACGCGCTGATTTGCAGTTTTGGTTCGGTCCTGGGCGGACTTTTCGGTTATTTTATCGGCTATGGATTTTATGAAACAATCGGGAA
>JBBTTT010000039.1:0-6029 GCA_038064095.1 Patescibacteria group bacterium
ATCATAAATATCAGATAGGCCAAACGGGAAAGACCGTAAAACCCGAGGTTTATTTGGGTTTTGGCGTTTCCGGCGCGGTCCAGCATCAAGCGGGAATGAATAAAAGCAAATATATCATTGCGGTCAATATTAATTCCGAAGCGCCGATTTTTGAAATTGCCGATCTTGGAATTGTAGGAGATTTATTTGAGATCATTCCGGTTTTAACGGATAAATTTTAATAAAATTGTACTTTAAAGCGAGGATTTATGTTCCGAATAAACAGAATATCATTATGGATTAAAATTTTTCGGCTGCGCTGGGTCCGATTATTTCCCGAACGCCTTTTGAGCCAAATTTACATTGAACGGCCGAGCATTATCAGAGATCAAATTGACAGCTTTGGCAAAACTTTTTCATCCGCGTTTTATCTTTTGCGTTTCGCCAAAAATAATTTCGCAAAGCAGTTAAATCTGAAAAATTATTCTTTTGTTTTGACCGAAGGCGCGCACTACGTCAAACGCTGGGACCAAAAAGTATACTGCGACGCTTTCTATAATTTAATTTTTATAAAGTTCAGAAGAAATTTAAGAAATTTTTTAGCCGCTGAAGACCATCCTTTGGCCGTTATCAGTTTTGACATCGGGAGCAATCAAAGCATTTTGATAAGGCAGATTCAAGGGGTGAAAAATGAACAAGAACAATTAAGAATGTTCCGATGGGAAAAAATGCTGATTCAAATTTTAATAGATTTTGCCCGAGAAAATAAAATGGAGTCGGTAAAAATAATCGCGGCTTCAGAGTCAAGGTGGTTTGACAGATGTAACGGAAGAAAGGCGGAGAGCTTTCACCTTAGATATAATGTCACTCCCGAAAGAATGGGATTTAAATTAAATGAATTCAAGACATATCGCGTTTTAAATTTAAATTCATAAAGAGGCACAAAGCCTCTTTATTTTTTTATTCCCCCTTTCATTTTTTATTCAAAAAGGTAAAATAAAGAGAAGATATGCAAAAAGACAATATCCTTGAAGTTAAAAATCTTTCGGTGGCGTTTGAATCCGAAGAAATACTCCGCGATATTTCCCTTAATGTAAAACGCGGAGAAGCGCTGGCAATAATCGGGCCAAACGGCGCGGGAAAAACAGTGTTTTTTCGCGCCCTTCTCGGCCTTATTCCGCATCAAGGCGTCATTAAATGGAGAAAAAACATCCGAATTGGGTATGTGCCGCAAAAGTTTTTTATAGAAAAAGATTTGCCGCTTTCGGTGCGGGAGTTTTTTCTCCTCCAAGCGGATCGTTTTTGGCTGCCTCGCAAATCTTTTGTTGATCATTTGGAGCGTGAACTGAACATTGTCGGACTTTCGCGAAATATTTTGCAGAAACCGATGGGAGAACTTTCCGGAGGGCAGTTTCAAAGAATGCTTATTTCTTGGGCAATGCTTAACCATCCGGATGTGCTGCTTTTTGACGAACCGACCGCGGGCATTGACATCGGGTTTGAAGAGACAATTTATAATCTTATTCATCGCATGCAAGACGAACGCGACGCCACCGTTCTTTTAATTTCGCACGATTTGAATATCGTGTATCGCTACGCGCAGAGCGTGATTTGCCTTAACAAAAAAATGGTCTGTCACGGGCCCCCGCAAAAAGTGCTGACCCCCGAAGAGCTCGCCGATCTTTATGGCGCCGGAGGATTTTATGTTCACCCCGTTAGGGATCACGCCTAATAATTTTTTTTATGGAAATTCCATTAGCACAATCTTTAATTATCGCGCTGACGGTCGGCGCCGCTTCGGGAAGCATTGGGGCGTTCGTCGTCTTAAAGCGCATGGCATTGGTAGGGGACGCTCTTTCCCATGTCGCGCTTCCCGGAATTGCTTTGGCGCTTATCTATCATCTTGATCCTTTTTGGGGGGTTATCGTGTCCCTTCTCGGCGCTGCTTTTCTTGTTTTTTGGCTTGAAACGCGAACAAAACTGCCAACTGAAGCGCTGATCGGCCTTTTATTTACCGTCAGTTTGGCAATCGGTATTCTTGCCATTCCGGATACTGAAATTTTAGAATCTCTTTTTGGAGGATTTCCGACATTATCAACGCCTCTTTTTGGAATTATTATTGCGGCGTCATTAGCCGCGACAATTCTTACTTTTCTGTTTGCTAAAAATTTCGCTTTTCGCGCCGTTTCTCCGGAAGTTGCCGAAGTAAACGGAATAAAACAGCGCTATAACCTTTATTTTCTTATCGTGTTTGCCGCGGTCGTGGCTTTAGGCATTAAATTAGCGGGAACTTTACTGATGGGGGCGTTAACTATTATTCCAGCGTCCATTGCCAAGAATGTCGCAAGAAACATAAAATCATATATTTTTCTTTCCACATTTCTCGGAGCGGTAATTTCCGCCGCCGGCGTGGTTATTGCTTATTCGCTTAATTTAATGCCCGGTCCCGCTATTATCCTTTTGGGCATTTTTGTATTTATTGCGTCGCTTTTTTTCAGAACAAGCGCGCAATCAGCTATAAAAAATTTTTAGAATAAAAATTAAAATGCGAAGAAAAAAATCAAAAATAAATCACGGCTTAAGGCCGAAAACGCTTGAAATTCACGGCGGCGGCTCAAAAAAAGACATTGAGATCCGGCCGGGGCTTCACCGCACCGTGGCTTTTCCGATGAAGTCTTTTGAGCGCGCCCGCCGGCTATTTGAAGGAAAAGAAGAAGGTTTTATTTACACCAGAATCAACAACCCGACCGTTGATAAATTAGAAAAACGGCTGGCGGCGCTGGAGGGGGCGGAAGCTGCTTTGGCAACTTCTTCGGGAATGTCGGCGGTAACGGTTTTGGCTTTGCATTTGGCTTGCTCCGCTAAAGGCGGGGCGAGTCCGGCCTTGGCGGGACGCATTGTTTCTTCCAACCGGCTCTATGGAGGAGTATTTCATTTGTTCAGGGATCGTTTGCCGGCTCTCGGAATTCCGGTGACTTTCGTAGAAAATCCGTATGATTTGAAAGAATGGGAAAAAGCAATCAAGCTGAACACAAAATTCTTATATGTTGAAATTCCTTCCAATCCCATTATTGATATTTTTGACATTAAGCCTCTCGCGGTTCTCGCCAAAAAGCATAAAATTCCTTTAGTGGTGGACAGCACTTTGGCGACGCCGGCGCTTTTAAATCCGTTGAAGCGGGGAGCTAATGTCATAATCCATTCCTTGTCAAAATATATGGGCGACGGCGAAGTAATCGGCGGCGTTATTTTGGGAAAGAAAAGCTTGATTAACGGCTTGCGCCAAGAATGGTTTCGTGACACGGGACCGTGCCTTTCGCCTGATAACGCGGCAATTTTATGTTCTCATATTGAATCGCTTTTCGGAAGAATGGAGGAACATTGCAAAAATGCGGAAAGCGTCGCCAAATTTCTTTTAAAACATTCAAAAGTCGCCAAGGTTTTGTATCCGTCTTTCGGCCCGCGCGCCGCGCTAAACAAAAAAATTATGCCTAAGGGGTTCGGCGGACTTATGGCTTTTGAAGTCAAAGGAGGAAGAAACGCGGCCAAGAAAGTTTTGGACAATCTTAAACTTTTCTGGCACGCTCCGAACATCGGCGAATCAAGATCTTTGGTGATTCATCCGGCCACCACCACTCACGGCCAAATGACTAAAGACGAACTGGAAAAAGCCGGAATTTCTCAAGGTACGCTGCGCCTTTCCATCGGGCGGGAAGATCCGCGCGACTTGATTTACGATTTAAAACAAGCGCTTTCATAAAATATGAGTAAAATTACTGTCGGAGTTCTGCGGGGAGGACCTTCTTCTGAATATGAAGTTTCTCTCAGCACGGGACAAAATGTTTTAAAACATTTGGCGCGGGATAAATACAAAGCGCTGGATATTCTTTTGACTAAAAAAGGAGAATGGCACCTTAACGGAATTACTTCTTCTCCAGACAGGATTTTCAGGGCAATGGACGTTATTTTCAACGCCTTGCACGGAGAATTCGGAGAAGACGGCAAAGTCCAGCGGCTTTTTGAAATTTACGGCGCTCCTTACACTGGTTCAACAAGCTGGCCTTCTTTTTTGGCGATGAATAAAATAATGGCGCGAGAATCTTTTAAAAACGCCGGCTTTAAAATAGCGGAGGCGATGGCGGTCAAACAAGAAGATAGTCTTGATAAAGCTGTTTTTGATGTAGTTAGAAAAATGGCTCCGCCTTGGGCAATCAAGCCGGTTTCGCGCGGATCTTCGGTCGGAGTTTCAATCGCCAAGAACGCCGAAATGTTGCCGGATTCTTTAAAAAAATCTTTTCAATACGACAAAACGGCGCTGGTTGAAAAATACATCAAGGGAAGGGAAGCCACTTGCGCGGTTCTTGAAAATTTCCGGGGAGAAAAATTATACGCTTTTCCGGTTGTGGAGATTGTGCCGCCCGAGACCAGCCGATTTTTTGATTATCAGGCGAAATACAGCGGCGCGGCGCAGGAAATTTGTCCGGGCCGTTTTTCCGTAAAGCAAAAACAAGAAATTCAAAAGATGGCGCGGGAAGCGCATCAAATT
The DNA here is from genome assembly GCA_038064095.1 of Patescibacteria group bacterium. Taxonomy (GTDB): domain Bacteria; phylum Patescibacteriota; class Minisyncoccia; order JACROR01; family JACROR01; genus JACPLO01. The sequence goes on from JBBTTT010000039.1 coordinate 4,526, forward strand.
TTGGGTTGCCGGCATTATTCCCGTTCTGATTTTATCGTCAGCCGCAACGGCGTTTATATTCTGGAAACAAACACTCTCCCGGGATTAACTTCAGAATCTCTTTTTCCGAAAGCAGCCGGCTCGGTCGGACTGGAATTCCCCCAACTATTGGAACATTTAATCCAGCTTGCGTACAGATGATGATGGACCATGGGAGAATCGAACTCCCGCCTTCCGGATGCAAACCGGATGCACTGCCACTATGCTAATGGCCCATAATTTTTATATGTTATCATAAAATAAGGCGAATTTAAACTATAAATTAAAATGCTGGACATTAAATTTATTCGCGAAAATCCGGATTTAATCAAACAAGCGGCCAGAAAAAAACGCGTTGATTTTGACGTGAGTGAACTTTTAAAAACGGACGAGGAAAGAAAAAATCTGCTGGCAAAAATTGAGGAATTAAGAGCCAAGCAAAATAAAGTTTCGGAAAAAATCGCTCAGATAAAAAACGATTCTGAAAAACAAATATTAATAGAAAGTTCGCGCGAACTTAAAAACGAGCTTTCCGCGCGCGAAAATGAATTCAAAAAACTGGACGAAAAATGGCAGATTTTGATGCTGGCGGTTCCGAACATTCCCGATCCGGAAGTGCCGGAAGGGGAGAGCGACGCACAAAACAAAGAAATAAGAAAATGGGGAGAAACGCCGCGATTTGATTTTTCGGTCAAAGACCATATTTCCTTGATGCGGGATTTGAATTTGCTGGATTTGGAACGCGGCGTAAAAGTTTCCGGCTTCCGCGGTTATTTTTTGAAAGGGGAAGGAGCGCTTCTTTCGCTGGCTTTATGGCGGCTGGCTTTTGAAATTCTTGGAAAAAAAGGTTTTACGGCGGTTTTAGCCCCCGCTTTGGCCAGGGAAAAAAATTTTATCGGCACCGGCTGGCTGCCTCAAGGGAAGGAAGAAATTTACAAAACGCAGGACGAACTTTATCTGGCCGGCACCGCCGAAGTGCCGATGATGGGTTATCACGGCGATGAAATTTTAAAGGAAGAAGATTTGCCGGTCAAATACGCGGTTTTTTCTCCTTGTTTCAGACGCGAAGCCGGCAGTTACGGCAAAGACACCAAAGGCATTTACCGGCTTCACGAATTTATGAAAGTGGAGCAAATCGTGCTTTGCCGGGCGGACCATCTGGAATCCGTCAAATGGCACGAAGCGATTACTGAAAATTCCGAAGAATTGATCCAAATGCTGGGGCTGCCTTACCGTGTCGTGGTGAATTGCGGAGGCGATCTCGGCCAGGGGCAAGTCAAAAAATACGATATTGAAGTCTGGGTGCCGTCGGAGGAAAAATACCGCGAGTCGCATTCTTCTTCGTATTTTCACGATTTCCAAACCAGGCGCTTGAACATAAAATATCGCGCCGCGGACGGAAAAATTCGTTTTGTCCATTCGTTGAACAACACCGCCGTCGCCACGCCGCGGATTTTAATTTCTCTTTTTGAAAATTATCAGCAAA
>JBBTTT010000040.1:0-1853 GCA_038064095.1 Patescibacteria group bacterium
AATATTTCCGATTTTCGCTCTTTTAGAGTTTAAATTGCCGGTAACATCCCCTAAAAATTTTTCGGGCGTTACCGCTTCCACTTTCATAATCGGCTCAAGAATCACCGGATCCGCGCGCTTGGCTCCTTCCTGCAAAGCCATTGAAGCGGCGATTTTGAAAGCCGCTTCCGAAGAATCAACCTCATGAAACGATCCGTCATAAAGAGTAACTTTCAAATCAGTCAGGGGATAACCGGCCAAGGCCCCCCGTTCCAACGCCTCGCGCGCTCCTTTTTCCGCGGCCGGAATAAATTCCTGGGGAATTATTCCTCCTCTAATCCCGTTCACGAATTCAAAACCCCGGCCGCGCGCCAACGGCTCCAAACGAAGCCGGACATGGCCGTACTGGCCGCGGCCGCCGGATTGGCGGATATACTTTCCTTCCGCCTCCGCCGATTTCCTGATGGTTTCCCGATAAGCCACCTGCGGCTTGCCGACATTCGCCTCCACTTTAAACTCGCGCTTCATCCGGTCCACTAAAATTTCCAGATGAAGTTCGCCCATTCCGGAAATAATCGTCTCCAGCGTGTCCGGATCCAATTTTATTTTAAAAGTGGGATCTTCCATCGCCAAACGGCGTAAAGCCAAACCCATTTTTTCCTGATCCGCTTTGGTTTTCGGTTCAATTCTCATTGAAACAACTGGCTCGGGAAATTCAATTTTTTCCAGCAGAATCGGATTTTGTTCGTCGCAAAGCGTGTCGCCGGTTCGGGTATTTTTAAGGCCGATCATCGCCCCGATATTGCCGGCGGAAATTTCTTTGACTTCTTCGCGATGGTTGGAATGCATTCTCAAAATCCGGCCTACTCTTTCTTTATCGCCGGTGGCAGCGTTTAGAATATAAGAACTGGGCTTGGCGATTCCGGAATAAACGCGAAAATAAGTAAGCTGGCCGACGAAAGGATCGTTTTGAAGTTTAAAAGCCAAAGCCGCGAAAGGAGCGTCATCTTTGGCCGGCCTTTCCAGTTCTTCTCCGGTTTCAGGATGAAATCCCTTGACCGGAGGAAGATCAGCCGGCGAAGGAAGGAAATCAACCACGCCGTCCAAAACCAATTGCACCGCCTTATTCTTAAGAGCCGAACCGCAAAAAACCGGAATTAAAGCGTAATCAAGACAGCCCCGACGGATGCCGCGCTTTAATTCATCCAAAGACAATTCGCCTTTTTCCAGATATTTTTCCAAAAGCGCGTCATCGGATTCCGCGGCTTTTTCCGTTAATTTACGGCGCCATTCTTCGGCCTGGGATTGAAACTCTTCCGGAATCTCTTCTTTTTTTATATTTTCGCCGTGCTCGCCTTCAAAATAATACGCCTTCATATCCATTAAATTAATAACTCCCTTAAAATCAGCTTCCAGGCCGATCGGCAAAGTAACCGGAATGGCGTTGGGCGTCAGCCGCTCTAAAATTGATTTATAAGAATGGTCAAAACTGGCGCCAATCCGGTCCAGTTTATTTATAAAACAAACGCGGGGAACTTTGTATTTGTCGGCTTGGCGCCAAACGGTTTCCGATTGCGGCTCAACGCCGGCCACGCCGTCAAAAACCACCACGCCGCCGTCTAAAACGCGGAGGGACCTCTCCACTTCCGCGGTAAAATCAACATGCCCGGGCGTGTCAATAATGTTGATGCGATATTTTTTAGTTTCGTCGGCTAAAGCGTAAGTCGGCGTCCAAAAAGCGGTCGTGGCCGCGGCCGTAATGGTAATGCCGCGCTCTCTTTCCTGCTCCATCCAATCCATCACCGTGTCTCCTTCGTGCACTTCGCCGATTTTATAAGAAACTCCCGTATAGAAAAGAACGCGCTCGGACATCG
>JBBTTT010000041.1:0-3917 GCA_038064095.1 Patescibacteria group bacterium
GATTTTAAGGGAGGATGATTTGGCCAGAACTAAATCATGATTTTTGAAAAGGAAAACAAAAGAACCGATAATGATTGAAAGAACAACGAAAATTTTGCTGATGGAAATCTTAATCTTCAGAAAATCAGCAAACCAAAAAGTTTTCTTTTTTGAAAGGTTGTTTTTATTAAATAAAGCCTGATCCCAAGGATCATTAGAATTTGTCTTTTGAGACATAATTACATTTTAACATAGATTAAATAGATTAAAATGTAAGAGAATTCACTTGAAAATAAAAAAGAATATGATAGTCTGAAATAATTAGCAGATTTTTTTAAAATTCCACCCATCTGAACAACCGACCGAGAATAAACAATCAAATAAAATCGCCCGAAATTCGCCTTTTGGGAAAAGAAGGAGAGAATATCGGCGTCGTGAATCTTCCCGAAGCCCTGGCCAAAGCCAAAGAAGCCGAGCTTGATCTGATAGAGATTTCTCCCAAAGCCCAGCCGCCGGTCTGCCGGATTATGGATTACGGAAAATACGTTTATCTTCAGGAGAAGAAGGCCCGCGAATCAAAAAAGGCGCATAAAATTGAGCTTCGGGAAATCAGGATAAGTATCGGAATTTCCCAGCATGATCTTGAACTTAAAGCCAAAAAAGCGGCGCAATTTTTAAAGGAAGGCGACCGCGTCAAAATAGATTTATTTTTAAAAGGAAGAGCAAAATATTTGGGAAAAGAGTTTCTCCAAGAAAGGCTAAATCGTCTCCTTCATCTAATTCCTGAAAAATACAAAGTCGTGGACGGACCAAAAAAGGGGCCGCGCGGCATATCAATAATAACGGAAAAAGAAAAATGACCACTAAAACCAACAAATCATTCGCCAAAAGATTGAAAGTCACCAAAAAAGGCAAGGTGCTTGGGCGCGTTCCAGGCCAAAACCATTTCAACGCCAAAAAGCGCCGCCAGAAACAGCTCCGTCAAAAAAAATGGGCGAAATTTAACATCGGCAAAAAAGAATTGAGCCATTATTTGCCGCTTAATTAAAATTGATTTTTTATGACCAGAGTAAAAAGAGGCGTAATTTCAATGAAGCGGCGCAGAAATGTTCTGCGCCAAACCAAGGGGTTTCGCTTCGGCCGAAAATCAAAAGAGCGCGCCGCGCGCGAAGCGCTTCTTCACGCCGGCGTTCACGCTTTTAACGACCGCCGAAAAAAGAAAAGAAATTTCCGCAAACTCTGGCAGATAAAAATCAACGCCGCCAGCCGCGAAAACGGCGTTTCTTACAGCCAACTCATCGGCCGGCTGAAAAAAGCAAAAATCGGCCTTAACAGAAAAATGCTCGCCAATCTGGCTGAACATAAACCGGAAATCTTTAAAGAAATAATGGAAAAAATCAAATAAAGCCGGTTCTTTCGCTTTTCGGTTTTTTGAAAAATTCCAGAAATTTTTTAAGCGGCCAGGCGTTGATCACGTCTTTTTTTTCGCACCAGCCGCGGCGAGCCTGAAAAACTCCGTATTCCATAAAATTTAGCTGTTCTTTATGATGGGCGTCGGAATTGATGATCATTTTTACGCCTATTTTTTTTGCCTGACGGATGTTCTTGTCGTTCAAATCAAGCCGGTACGGATTGGCATTAATTTCCAAAATTGTTCCGGTTTCTTTGGCGATTTTTAAAATTCTGTCAAAATTAATCTTATATTCGTCGCGTTGTTTTAAAATTCTTCCGGTCGGGTGGGAAATAATATCAACATTCGGATTCCTCATCGCCTTGACAATCCTCTCGGTCATTTCGCTTTCCGTCATTTTCATTTGCGAATGGACGCCGGCTATCACATAATCAAGTTTTGCCAACGCTTCATCTTTAATATCAATGGAACCGTCGGCCATAATGTTAGCTTCGCAGCCCTGTAAAATTCTGAATTTTGCTTGCCCGCCGAAACCTTGGCGAAGGCGGGAATTCAATCTTTCTATTTCTTTTTTTTGCTGAATTAATTGGTCTTCATCCAAGCCGTGCTCAATCGCTAAAAATTTCGTGTGGTCGGAGATGCCGACATATTCGTAGCCGATTTTTGCCGCCGCCGCCGCCATCTCGCCGATTAATCTTTTCCCCGCTTCCCAATGCGAATGGCAATGAAGATCGCCTTTGATATTATTAATATCAATAAGCCGCGGAAGTTGATGAGCTTGAGCGGCTTTTATTTCGCCGTTATTTTCTCTTATTTCCGGCGGCATCCAATCAAGGCCTAATTTTTCATAAATTTCTTCTTCGGTTTTCCCCGCTGTCATTTTTGAACCCTTAAAAAGGCCGTATTCAGAAAGTTTTAAGCCTTTTTCAACGGCAATTTTCCTTAAAGCGATATTATGTTCTTTTGAGCCGGTAAAATATTGCAAAGCGGAACCGAATTGTTTTTCAGGCAAAACCCGCAAATCAACATCAAAACCTTCATCTAAGCGAATTGACGCTTTAGTCAATCCTTTATTCCAAATTTTTACTGCGCCCGGCAAAGAAACAAAATAATCAATGACTTTTTTAGGATTGGAACCGGCGATTAGAATGTCGGCGTCGCCAATCGTTTCTTTGCGCCGCCTCAATGAACCGGCTTCGGAAATTTGTTTGACTTCTTTAAGATTTTTTAATTCGGCGATAATCTCATAAACTCTCGGCAAAATTTCTCCCAATAAAAATCTGCCTTTGCTTTTTTTAAAAAATTCTATGCCTTGCAAAATGTTTTGTTCGGTTTTTTCGCCGAATCCGAAAAGCGGCGCGATTTCGCGCTTTTTCGCCGCTTTTTCCAAATCATTAAGATTTCTAACTTTTAATTTCTGATAAAGAATTTTTATTTTTTTTGGACCAAGACCCTCCACTCCCGTCAACTCCCCCATATTCACCGGAGTTTTTTTCTTTAATTGTTGATGCTCTCCTATTTTTCCGGTCTTTACATATTCAATAATTTTTTCCGCGATTCCTTGGCCAACGCCGGGAATTTTTTTTAAACCGCCGATGCCTTGTTTTTTGTAAATTTCATCAACGCTCTCCCGCAATGTTTCCAAACTCAAAGCCGCCTTTTCATACGCTTGCGGCTTAAAAACGATATCCTGCATTTCAAAATAAAAGGCAATTTCACGAAAAATTTTAGCGAGGTTCTGGTTCACTCTATGCTCCTACATATAATATTGCTGCTGGCGGCTTTTAACGTCCGCGATGGTTATTTTTGACGGCGTTTTTTTTGAAGCAAGATACGGATACAAAAATAACAGCGAAAGAGCGCCTAAAAAAGAAAGAGCGCTGGCGCCGATAAACAAAATATCAAAACCGAACTTCGTGACGACTATCCCGCCGATGGCGCCGGAAGCCGCCGTCGCCGCGCCCACGGAAAAAACGCTCTCCAGACTCCACTCAAAACTTGTCTTGTCTCTGTCAACATGGCGGGTGAAAATGCCGTACCACGCCGGCACCGCCACCGCCATCGCGATACCAAAAAGAGCCTGAATCAAATAAACATGCAAGGGGATTTCAGCGAAAATAAAAAGAAAAACGGAAACGCTCGCCACCAAATAGCCGGCGAACAAAGCGTAAAAATCGTCCTTTTCACCGTCGGTTTTATCCAAAAATTTGGCAATCGGCAGTTGAAAAACGGATTTAACCAGCCAATAAACAGCCACGGAAAAACCAACCACCTCCGCGTTGCCTCCTTTTATTTTATCCGTCAGAAAAATGGCAAAAACCGGACCAAACGATCCAAGAGCGGAATTGAACACAAAATCGGACATAATCATAATTTTAACGATTTTATTGATCATAGATGGATGATGTTTTGCGAGGCATATTTTTAATATAGCAAAGTTGATCCTAAAGCGCCAATAAAATAATTCCGGCTATAATCGTCAAGACGGCAAATCCTTTCTGAAAAACCGCGCTGAAACTGGTTTCTT
>JBBTTT010000042.1:0-5032 GCA_038064095.1 Patescibacteria group bacterium
GAAAAGCATTGCATTCCCCCCACAAAATCAGTGGACGGCGCTTTGCGCCGCCAACGAAAAAGTCGGTCAATTTTCTGAAAGTCAGATTTTGGTGCCCGGGGCCGGAGTCGAACCGGCATGAGCTTTCGCTCACAACATTTTAAGTGTTGCGCGTATACCATTTCGCCACCCGGGCAAAATATAATCCAAACGCTTGAGGTCACGGCGGGACTTGCACCCGCGAATCGCGGTTTTGCAGACCGCTGCGTTAGCTGCTTCGCCACGTGACCATTAAAATATGATACCCCCCCCTACTTTAAAGCGTTCAAAACTTCGTCTATTTTTCTTTGTTTTTTGACCGAATCGTCTATCAAAAAAATAACGCGGGGAATAAATTTTATTTTTAAATTACGCGAAATATGCCGCCGAAAATCTTTTTTCAGCGCGAACAACTGCTTTAAAATTTTTCTTTCCTTATTTTCAGGCAAAACGGAAAAAAATATCTTGGCGTTTTGCAGATCAGCGGAAATCTCCGCTTTGGTTACGCTCGCCAAAACTCCGGGCTCTCCCGTATTCTTCAAAAAAAACTCGGCGGCCAGCCGCTTTAAAAAAGAAGAAACTTTTTCTTGTCTTAAATTCGGCATTTATAATGTTTGCTTAATTGTTTTTTCTTCAAAGAAATGCAGAACATCTCCCGCTTCAATGCCCGCCGCCGCGTCAACCAAAAGTCCGAACTCGTCGCCTTTGGCCGCTTCTTTGGCTTTGATTTTGGCCTGTTGAAGCTCCATTATTCTGCCTTCGCCGATTTTATGCTCATTCCTGATAATTTCAAATCGCGCCTCGGCTTTGACAAAACCGTCAAGAACTTTGCCGCCGATCACTTGTTTCTGGCCGGACTTTTTAAATAATTTCAGGATCTTGGCCTTTCCGATTTCCATTCTTTTTATTTCAGGCGGCAGCTTCTTTTCTAACTGTTCTTTAAGCCAATCGCTGGCTTCATAAATAACGTCAAAATTCTTAAAGACCACGCCGCCGCGCGAAAGCAACTCTCTGATTTTTACGTCAAGGCCGGCCCGGAAAGACACGATAATCGCTTCTTGTGCGCTCAAAGCGGTTTTAAAGTCGTCTTCCGACACCGGTCCGGTGCCTGATTTCAAAATTTTTATTTTAAGTTTTTCCGAATCAAATTTTTTCGCCTCTTTTTCAAGCGCTTCCAGAGAACCGGATGTGTCGGCTTTCAAAATCACCGGCACGATTATCAAAGAAACAATCTGGACTTCTTTGATTTTTTTGTTTTCTCCAAAAAAACCGCCGCTTATCTTTTCTTTAGCCGCGGCTTTTTCCGCTTCTTTTTTGGAATAAAAAGCCGAGAAAGCCGTTCCCGCCGGCGGCAAACAGTCAAACCCTACCACCCTGATCGGTGAAGAAAAACTGGCTTCTTTCAAAGAATTTCCCAAAAAATCCTCAAAAATACGGACCGGAGAAACCGCGCTTCCGGCGGCTACGAATTCTCCGACTTTCAAAGTTCCGTCCTGAATCAAAAGCGTGGCCGCGTTCCCTCTTTTCGGCTCCAAACTTGATTCAATAACCACGCCTTTGGCAAGTATTTTCGGATCAGCTTTTAATTCCTCAAGTTGGGCCAATAAAACAATGGTTTCTAAAAGATCTTCCACGCCAGTTCCTTGTTTCGCGGAAATTTCCACGGCCGGCGTCTTGCCACCCCAATCCTCCACCAGAATCCCCTGTTCCGCCAATTCTTTTTTAATTTTTTCCGAATTAGCTCCTTCTTTGTCAATTTTATTAATCGCCACCGCGAAAGGCAAGTCCGCGTTTTTTAAAACCCCGATTGATTCTTCGGTCTGCGGTTTAACGCCTTCATCCGCCGCCACCACCAAAATCGCCACATCCGCCGCTTTGGCGCCGCGCGAGCGAATTTGAGAAAATGCTTCATGCCCCGGCGTGTCCAAAAAAGTGATTTTTTCTTCATTCCCGTCTTTGGTTTTTATCATCACTTCATAAGCGCCGATATGCTGGGTAATGCCGCCCGATTCTTTTTCCATAACATTGGTTTTCCGGATATAATCCAAAAGTTTTGTTTTTCCATGGTCAATATGTCCGACAACCACGACCACCGGAGGACGAGCGATTAAATTTTTATTTGGCTCAATATTCATAGCATTCATAGTTTGAGACTTTATACTCCCGACACTTTTTTAATCGCTTCTTTTTCTTCTTCGGAAAGCGAGTAAGACGAAACGCCGCCTTCCACGGGCTTGGCGTAAATGCGGTTAAAATCGCGGCCGTAAAGGCTGGAAATAACCGCTCCATTTTTATTTTCATCCAAAAACGCGGCTGAAAAACTCTGTTTGCCGCCCACCCCCGCGAAAGAATCAAATCTCACCAATCCCACATTTTTAAGGCTCTTTTGAAGGCGCGGTTCGGATGCCTGAAGATATTTTTCTATTTTCCGCGTTTTTTTTTCCAGCCCATCCAATTCTTTTTTAAGGCCGGTTAAAACCCCCTCCAGATCGCGGCCGCCGCTTCCTTTAAAAAGTTTTTTCAGCCGCCATTCAAAAATAATAAGCCAGATAAAAATTAAAATCGCGGCAATCGCCGCTCCGGCCGCGAAATAAGCAATGTTTTCATTTAAGAATTTCATAAATTCCATTATACCTTTTTAAAAAATTTATTCAATTGAATGAATCAATGAAAATAAAAAGGGTTCGCAAATACAAACGCGAACCCTATAAATCATACTTCGTTCGTTCGGAAAGGGTGGGACTTGGTCACGAATAAATTTTCTGACAGAAATTTTTCGCGACCCCGGCTCGCGGTCGCCTTCGGCGACATCGCTCCATCTTTCAAGTCCCACTCGCGAGCAAAACAGTTTGCTCGCTCCTCCTCTTTGCTCATTTCATTCGCTGCGGAAGGGGTGGGACTTGAACCCACAAGCCCTTGCGGGCTCCGCTTTTCGAGAGCGGTGCCTTGCCATTCGGCGCACCCTTCCATTATGATGACGTTCACCCAATGTTCTCTTTAATTAACGGGTATAAATCTGATTTTATTGCCAGTCTTGTTTGTTCAACCGATAATTTTCCTTCAGGATCGCGTATTTGAATAATCTTCGTGTTTGGACTTATTCCTTGTAAAAAGTCTATCATCTTATCAAACCCGTCATCCGTTTTTTTCCAAAAAACGCCGCTTTCTTTGTCAAATTTATCCGGCTTGTCGCCAGCCGACCTGTTTAAACAAACGTCTCTGCCAACTTTCAAATGAATTAAAATATCGGGAAAAATTCCATTTATCGCCTTTTTATTTGCTTGCCACACTTTATTGACACCCAAACCTCTGCCAAACCCTTGATACGCCAGACTTGTGGTGAAAGACCGGTCGGAAATTATTATCCCATCCCTTTCTAAAACCGGAATAATCACCCTCGGAATGGTAATGGCTCTGGATTTGGCAAAAAGCAACATTTCCTCTTCCGGAGTCATTTTACTGTGCTTCAATTTTTCTCTTAATTCTTCCGTGTCCGGAGTTCCTCCGGGTTCGTATGTAAAAACAAAGTCAAAATCAGAAAAATCCAAAGGAAGATATTTTTTTAATTGCCTGATTTGTTCGCTTTTCCCGCAACCGACTATTCCATCCAAAACAATGTACAGGCCCGATAAATTATTGGCTTTGGCCATATTTCATCCCTCCTTTTTAAAGAACTGTATTAAAAGAATATATCAGAAAAACGCAAATTTACAAAATTCCGTTTTGCGCGCTGAGGGGATTGAACCCCCGGCCCTCGCTGTGTAAAAGCGATGCTCTACCACTGAGCTAAGCGCGCGTTTGCCCCCAGAAAGAATCGAACTCTCATCTCTCCCTTAGGACGGGATTGCTCTATCCATTGAGCTATGGGGGCGCAGGCTATGGCGGATGCGAACTATGAAAAATGATTTTTAACCTGTATCATTTAGTATATTATCAGATATTAATAAATTAAAATGATTGACTACCAAAAACAAATAATTAACGCCGTAAAAAAAGTCCTGCCAGCCGTCGTCAGCGTGGCGATTTCCAAAGACTTGGAACAAATCGCCAAAGAACTTTCTTTTAATCCTTTATTCAACAATCCTTACGACCGCGCCTTTATTGAAACTAAATTAAAACAAGCACCCAAAGATGAACACGGACACATTAAAGTCGGAGGCGGGTCCGGTTTTATCATTTCCGCCGATGGAATTGTTTTAACCAATAAGCATGTGGTAATGGATCCCGACGCCGAATACAGCGTGATGATGGGCGGCGGGAAAAAATACGACGCCGATGTGCTGGCCCGGGACCCTTTAAACGACGTGGCGATTTTAAAAATAAAAAGCAAAGACCTTCCTTATTTGGAATTGGGCTCTTCGTTTGATTTGGAATTAGGGCAAACCGTCATCGCCATCGGCAACGCTTTGAACGAATTTCAAAACACGGTTTCCACCGGCGTGGTTTCAGGCCTTTCCCGCTTAGTGACCGCGGTGACGGATATCGCCGGCCATCAAGAGCGGCTGAAAGGATTAATTCAAACCGACGCGGCCATCAACCCCGGCAACTCCGGCGGACCGATGATTGATCTTTCCGCCAAGGTGGTGGGTATAAATTCCGCCGTGGTTTTCGGCGCCCAAAACATCGGTTTTGCCATTCCCATTGAAAGGGCCAAACGGGATTTGGAAGAAGTTAAAAAATACGGCCGCATCCGGCGCCCTTTTATCGGACTCCGCCATATCATCTTAAACGATCAAATTAAAGAAAGATTTCATTTGCCGGTTGCCGGCGGCGCGCTGATTATAAACGAAGGTTTGCCTCAAGGAGAAAGCGCGATAATCCCGAACAGTCCCGCGGACAAAGCCGGTCTTCAAGAATTTGATATCGTGCTAAAATGCGGCGAAAAAGAAATCAATGAAGAAAATACGCTGGAAGATTCTCTTTCTAATTTTGAAATCGGCGAAAAAATAAATTTGATTGTTCTTCGCAATGGAAACAAAATCCAAAAACAGGTAGGACTGGAAGAAATATAAAA
>JBBTTT010000043.1:0-5084 GCA_038064095.1 Patescibacteria group bacterium
TCGTTATTTGATGGCGGAGATTCCGGTGATTTTGCGGCCGATATTCAGAATGTGAATTTCTTCCGCTCCCTCATAAGTTTTTACCGATTCCAAATTGGCCAAATGAGTCCAGACCGGATACTCGTAACTTATGCCGTCGGCTCCCAAAATATTCCTGGCTTCGCGGGCAATTTCCAAAGCGATGTCCACGTTATTCCATTTCGCCAGCGAAATTTGCTCGGAAGTTATCGTTTTTTGGTCTCTTAACTGAGCGAGCCTGAAACAAAGCAATTGCGCTTTTGTGATTTCTTTCACCATCCAGGCAAGTTTTTTCTGAATGAGCTGGTAAGAAATAATCGGTTTGCCAAACGGCCGGCGATTCTGTCCGAATTCCAGCGCGGCTTCATAACAAGCAAGCGCCGCTCCAACTGCGCCCCAAGAAATTCCATAACGCGCCTGGTTCAAACAGCTTAAAGCCGCTTTCAAGCCGATATTTGTTCCCGGCAAGAGATTTTCTTCGGGTATTTTGCAATCGTCAAAAAATAACTGCGAAACTGTTGACGCCCGCAAACTTCCTTTTCCTAAAATAAAAGCCGTTGAAAATCCAACCGTTTCTTTTTCCACTAAAAATCCTCTGATCCCTTCCGCCCCTTCGGAGGTCTGCGCCCAAATTACCGCCAGATCGGCGATTGAACCGTTTGTAATCCATGTTTTAGAACCATTAATCGCGTAAAGACCGCCTTCGGGCCGCGCGCCGGTCCGCATGCCGGCGGGATTAGAACCGCCGGACGGTTCGGTTAATCCGAAACAGCCGATTATTTCTCCGTCCCGCAGAGACGGAAGCCATTTTTCTTTTTGGGAATCCGAGCCATATTCATAAATCGCGTGCATTACCAGCGCGTTTTGCACTGAAGCCGAACTTCTCAAAGCGCTGTCTCTTCGTTCCAATTCCTGCATCAGCAGTCCGTAACCGACACTGTTTAATTCCGCGCACCCGTATCCTTTGAGATCCGCTCCTAAAAAACCCAACGCACCCATTTTTTTGAAATATGTTTTCGGAAAACCAACCTCATTCCTGTTGCATTTTTGAAGCGCTGATATAAGTTCCGGATCGTTCGCAAACCGCTTCGCGGTTTCTTTAATCATTTTTTCTTCATCCGATAAGGAAAAATAGATGTTATAGAAATCCAAATCCGCCATTTAACCTCCTTTTTTAAAAGTTAAAGAACTTATTGTTTGCTTACATTTGTTTGCTTACATTAAATCTTTTTTTTTGTCTTCAAACTCTTTTTTATTTATTTCACTTTTGGCGTAGCGTTCTTTGAGAATATCAAGAGCCGATTTGCCTGAAGTTTCGCCGTGAAATTGATTAGTAATCCACTTCACAAGCGCGACGATTGCCGCGATAATCAATACCCACCAAAGAATCATAAATATCCAGCCGAAGAATCCGAAACCGTATCCAAAATTCATCATATTGTTCATATTATTTTAGACAGCAAGCCAGCCGCCGTCCACATAAAATGTGGCGCCAGTAATATAACTTGCTTCTTCTGACGCCAAAAAGACGACCATAGCAGAAACTTCTTCCGGTCTGCCCATTCTTTTTAGCGGAATGCGCTGAAGCATCGCATTCATAGCTTCCTTTGGCATCTGCGCCGCTTGCACCATTGGCGTATCAATCGCACCGGGCGCGATGACATTCACATTGATGCCAAGCGGAGCCCATTCAATCGCCAAAGTTTCCGACATAGCGATAATGCCTCCTTTTGAAGCGGTATAAGGCGCGCCGCCGGCGATGCCGATGCCGATTTGACCGGAAGCAACCGAAGAAATATTGATAATCCGGCCCCACTTGTTCTTCGTCATTTCTTTGGCGGCTCGCTGGGCACATAAAAATTGCCCTTTTAAATTTATATCAAGCATTTTATTCCAATCTTCTTCCGTAAGTTCCAGAGCGGGTTTTGAAAAATAAATACCCGCGTTATTAACCAGAATATCCAAACGGCCGAACTGTTTGATAACCTTATCAAATACTTGTTCAACTTCGGTTTTATTGGAGACATCCATCTTGAAGCATATGGCTTTGCCGTCTTTTGACTTTATTTCTTCTATTACTGAGGCGCATTCGTTCGCATCTATATCTGTTATGACGACTTTCGCGCCCTGGCCAGCCAAAGCAAGCGCGTGAGTTCTCCCCATGCCGCGCCGGCCGCCGGTCACTAACGCGATTTTATTTTTAAGTTCAAACATTAATTGTTATTTATGTATAATTTTAAAGCGAATGTCTTGCGACTTAAAGTTTTTCAATTTCTTTCAAATCTTTATCCGGAATGTATAAAATAATCAGCCCGAGAATAATTCCGCCTATAGCGCTCCAGACATGACTTTTGTTAAATAACACGGCATCTAATCCATCTAAAACATACCAAATTCCCCGCCATATCAAAACTAAACCAATGACCGTAGACAAATTTTTCGCCAAATATGAAAGCTTGAAAGGATTAATCTTTTTCATCAAGTTATCTAAAAAGCTATCTAAACCATTCTCTCCAACTTTTTGGCCATCCTGCCAAAAGCAGCAGCGCCAGCGGAGCTCCCCAGTTAGCCCAACGTTCCATAAAATCCCAGACTGGCATATCGACAATCGGGCGCAAAAGCGCGGTCCAAAATCCCCAGAATGCCATCCATAAAAGAGCAAGGCGTATCGGCTTGATCAGAATAAGGATTGCCAGCGCAATATCTGTTATTCCGACGATAAAAAGCAGTTGAGCCGCGGTTCCCGCGTCAGACACGCCGAATTTGGAAAACCAGCTGATCCAGTCTTTTTTGCCCTGCAAGGCAAAAACTCCGTGGCCGATAAACTCGCCGGCGATTGAAATTCTTAAAACCCATTCAATAAATTTTGTATTCATAATGGTTTCATTTATTATTATTATTATAAATAATAACAGCTTTTTTCTCAAAAGTAAAACCGTTCTTTAAGATATAGAACGGTTTTTAAATCTCTCAAATTATTTCAATTGGAATAACCGGCTCATTTTTTGGAAAATCTAACGGTTTTTCGTCGTTTTCACTGCCGGGAAAAAGCCAAAAATAAAATTTCTTGGCGTCATTAAGTTTTGGTTTTTCAGGAAAGCCGTAATATTTTTTTTGCATTTCTTCGTCATAAAGTCCGATGCAGCCGTGGGAAGCGGGGTAGCCGGGCAAATCGCGGCCATGAATCCAAAAAGCCGTTCCTTCCTTACTTACGTAAAATTTAACCGCCCAAAACATCGGATAAGGAATATTGGTTTTTTCTATTTTATAAAGAGAGGAACGGTGATTTTTGTCGCGCCCCAATACTTTAAAAATCCCTTTAGGCGTGAAATGACCATTGCGGCCGGAAGCAATCGGCATAGAAAATTTAAGTTCGCCGAATTCGTAAGCGCCCAAAAATTGTTCTTGGATGCTGATAAACACGTATTTTGGATAATTTTTCGCTTTGTCCAAGTTTTTGGGCAAAGGAGTGAAATCTTTTACGGATTCCAAATTTTTCGGCGCTTTCAAATGTTTTCTGGGCCAAATATGGCGGCGGTCAATCCGGTTGAAGCGAAGCGCCGCTTCGTAATAATCTTCTCCAAAAATATTTTCCGGAGTTTCTTCTCTTTGAATTTTATAGCATTCATATTCTATCAGTTCGTCGCTCGGAAAAAGCGGCGAGCACGGATTTTGAGGTTTTTTCAGGTTTTGGGCGAAAACAAAAGAACAAAAGACGAATAAAAAATTAAGCGCCAACAGAAATTTCCTTGATTTTTTCATTTTCCACCTGCTTTGGTTGATTTTAAATTTACAAAGAACTGATTTTTATTATATTATAAATTAATAAGCATATATTTTCAAAAATTTTTAAAATGAAAACTTTTTTATCTTTTGAGAATCAAGAATTTGAGAATCGGGAAGTTGAAGAAAAAATTTACGCTAAAGTCCGCGATTTTTTAAAAGATAATCCGCCGATTGATCCCGATGGTTTCGCAGATCTTTACGCGCGGGAGATAATTGATAGAGACAAGCGGTATGTCGCTGGTTTGGAAAAAAAATTTTTTAAACAAGCAGAGAAAAATCTTGAAAGGGAACATCGGCAACAACTGGCTTTAATTTTTGAAGCGCTGGTTTTGGATCAAACGGAACGTTCTGATTGGCTCGGTGAAAACGCGATGACCGTCCGTTCCTCTAAATTTGACGACTACGTGAACGGTGTGGATATGATTGTGGAATTTCCGGAAGAGGTTTCGCGGCACTTGGCGCTGGCAATGGATGTGACGACCAGCAACATACTGGCTAAAAAATTTTCAAGAATCCGCGAAGAAATAAACGACAGCCGCTTGCCGCGGGTTAAATATTACGATTCAAAAGATTTTCACGGCGGATTGCCAAAAGTGCCGCGAGTCATTATCGGAGCTGACCGGCAATCTGTTTGGCAGGCAGGCGAATTATGGCTGGAAAATAAAAATAAAGAATTGGCGGTTTGTCCGATGCAAAAAATTATTTTAGACGAGATAATCATTCAGCTTAAAACTTTTTCCGAATACGCCGCCGGCCGCGGAAAAAAAGAAATCGCCGATTCATACGGCGCTTCATTGAAAATTATGGAGAGAATCATTAATGAGAAAAAGGAAAGAAACCTGCCGTTGCCGTTGATTAACGATAAAGTTTTCTCCGCGATTATTGAGTGTTGCGAAAATTTTAATAAAGAGGTTGATTTTTAGAAAAAAGATGATAGTATACAAGAAATAAAAGACTGGAAAAAGGTCGTTTTATCATATTGTATGATATATTATCAATCATAGTTTGTTTTAAATAAAATGGCTTACAAATGCAAAACTTGCGACAGCGCCAGCGATGAAGCGAAAGAATGTTGCGGCGCTCCAATGGAAGAAGAAAAAACTGATGAATTTTCAGTTTCAGAAGAAAAATAAACTTTCCAAGTAAAACCTCCGCGTTTCGCGGAGGTTTTACTTTTATCCGGTTTTTATTGAAATGTAATTATAAAATTTTCCAGAGCGGACATAGTTTAGTGGCAGAATGACTGCCTTCCAAGCAGTAGATGGGAGTTCGATTCTCCC
>JBBTTT010000044.1:0-6320 GCA_038064095.1 Patescibacteria group bacterium
CCGGCGTTTCCGGTTCGGGAAAAAGCACTTTAGTCGGCGATATCTTGGCTCCGGCTTTGCGCCGCCATTTTTACGGGGGCAAGGAGCTCCCGGGAAAGCATAAAGAAATCAAGGGAATGGAACATTTGGATAAAGTGGTGGTTGTGGACCAGTCGCCGATCGGCCGAACGCCGCGCTCCAATCCCGCCACTTATACCGGTATTTTTTCTTTTATGCGCGATCTTTTTGCCGAAAATCGGGAAGGCCGGCGCCGCGGTTTTAAGGCCAATCATTTCAGTTTTAACGTCAAAGGCGGGCGTTGTGAAGAATGCGAAGGCCAGGGATCAAAAAAAGTGGAAATGGTTTTTTTGCCGGATATTTACGTTGAATGCGAAGAATGCCGCGGCGCCAGATATTGCCGGGAAATTCTTGACGTGCGCCATAATGATTTAAATATCGCCGAGGCGCTGGATTTGCCGATAGAAGAAGCGCTTGTTTTTTTTAAAAATATTCCTCAAATTCAGCGGCGCTTGGCGGCTTTGGCGGAAGTGGGTCTGGGATACATGAAGCTCGGCCAGCCGGCGGTTACTCTTTCCGGCGGCGAAGCCCAGCGCCTCAAACTGGCCGACGAATTGGCCAGGAAAGAAACCGGCCGAACGCTTTATATTTTAGACGAGCCGACGGTCGGCCTTCACAGCGCTGACGCGCAAAAACTTTTGTCCGTTCTCTCTTCTTTGGCGAAAAAAGGGAATTCCGTTTTGGTTGTTGAACATAATCTTGAAATAATTAAAAACGCCGATTGGATTATTGATTTGGGGCCGGAAGGAGGGGATAAGGGCGGAGAAATCGTGGCCCAGGGCGCGGTTGAAGACATTATTAAAAATAATAAATCCTGGACCGGCCGATGGCTTGCCAAAAATTTTAAAGAATAATATTATAAAAAATAATATTTAAGTTTTTTGATAATCCAATAATTTTCAAAGAAACGGAGGTTTGCGTTGGGAAACAATAAAAATGATTCTGGTGAACGAGCGGCGTGGCGCCGGCTTTTTAGCGGCCGAACCGAGGTTGAAATAGCCGTAATTATCAACACTTTTTATCTTGATTCGGCGTATGAAATTATTGTTTTAAAATTAGACGGAACGGTCGTGGCGGCGACAAATTTTGTTCCGCCGGTGAATTTAAAAAATCAGAATCAGCATCATCGCCGGCCGAGATCAATTGGCGGAAAAAGCGGCGGTAAAAACGTGATTTGGGTAAATAGGGACGATCATTTCGCGTGGCATAAATTATTTCGCAATTTTATGCCTGAAAAAATCGCGGAAATAATAAATAAAAAATGGCTTGATCCAAATTCTGATTATCGTTTTACGGCCGTTTGTTTGACGGATGCTAAAGACGATGGCGTTGCCGGCATGTTTTGTTGTGAAATATGCGGGGAATCGTATTTTAACGAAATTGAATACAGAAAATGCCGGAGAAAAGGATGGCGGGCGCCGCGTTTCGCGCGCGGCGAAAAAGTTTTAATAAAAATAAAAGGCTGTCCGCCCCAAATAGGCACGATCGCGGATTGGGATAATTCTTTTTCAATTAGCCTTCATTTTTATGAAAAATATACCGTTGAATACAGCGATGGGAAGATTAAAAGCGTGGATGCCAGAAATATAAAATACGTCTTAAAAGACAATGGGCGCAAAGAAAAAAGAAAAAAATATATCGTCTTTTCAAAAAAGGCGTTAAAAAAAGCCAAAAAAAGGAAAGGGTTTATTTAATTAAATTAAAGAATTCTAAAAAGAAGGCTTCGGCCTTCTTTTTAATTTACGGGGGTTGACAGGATTTTTAATTTATCTAAAATACTCACTGTTGGCAATCTTTGGTCAAGACTGCTAAATAAAATAATTCTCAATTTTTTATTCGGTATGGCAAAAATTAATATCAAGCCTCTCGGCGATCGGGTTTTGATTGAACCGATAGCCGAAGACGCGAGAACCAAATCCGGCATCGTGATTCCGGACACCGCGGAAAAAGAGCGTCCGGAAAAAGGAAAAGTGATCGCCGCGGGCGAAGGCAAGAGAAGCGATGACGGAAAAATCATTCCGCTTTTCGTCAAAAAAGGGCAGACCGTGCTTTTTTCCAAGTACGGCCCCAGCGAAATTAAGGTCGGCGATAAAGAATATTTAATCGCGAAAGAAGAAGATATCCTCGCGATTTTAGAATAAAATTGCAGTTTATATGGCAAAACAAATTATTTTTAATGAAAAAGCGCGCGAGGCCTTAAAAAAAGGAGTGGATGCGTTAGCTAACGTGGTTAAGATTACTCTCGGTCCCAAGGGGCGCAATGTGATTTTAGACAAGGGATTCGGCGCGCCGACGATTACCAATGACGGCGTAACCATTGCCAAGGAAATTGAGCTGGAAGACAAGGTGGAAAATATGGGCGCCGAGATTATTAAAGAAGTGGCCACTAAAACTAACGATGTGGCCGGCGACGGCACGACCACGGCGACGCTTTTGGCGCAAGCCATTGTTACGGAAGGGTTAAAAAATATCGCCGCCGGCGCCAGTCCCGTGGGCATCAAACGCGGCATTGAAAAAGCGACCGAAGCGGTCGTGAAGAAATTAAAGGAAATTTCCATTGAGATTTCCGCCAAGAAAAAAGAAGAAATCGCCCAAGTGGCGACCATTTCCGCCAAAGACCCGGCCATCGGCGAAAAAATCGCCGAAGTGATAAAAATCGTGGGGAAAGACGGCGTGGTGACCGTGGAAGCGGCCCAGACTTTCGGCATCTCTTATGAAGTCGTGGAAGGCCTTCAGTTTGACCGCGGCTACATTTCTCCTTATATGATTACCAACGCCGAGAGAATGGAGGCGGTATACGATGACGCTTATATTTTAATTACGGATCGGAAAATTTCTTCCATCAACGAAATTCTGCCGCTTTTGGAAAAATTAGCCAAATCCGGGAAAAAAGATTTGGTGATTATCGCCGAAGAAGTGGAAGGCGACGCTTTGGCCACTTTGGTGGTTAACAAGCTTCGCGGCACTTTTAACGCTTTGGCGATTAAAGCGCCGGGATTCGGCGACCGCCGCGAAGAGATGCTTGAAGACATCGCCGCGGTGACCGGCGGAAAAGTAATTTCCGAGAAAGCGGGGATGAAATTGGAAAGTATGGAGCTTAATATGCTCGGTGAAGCCAAAAAAGTGATTTCCGCGAAGGAGAATACAACCATCGTGGGCGGCGCCGGAAGAAAGCAGGATATTGATAAAAGAATCAATCAGATTCGCGTTCAGATCGGGCAGACCGATTCGGAGTTTGACCGCGAAAAACTGGAGGAGCGGCTGGCTAAACTTTCGGGCGGCGTGGCGGTGATTAAGGTCGGAGCGGCTACCGAAATAGAGCAGAAAGAAAAACAGCATCGCATTGAAGACGCGGTTTCGGCCACGAAAGCGGCCATTGAAGAGGGGGTGGTCCCCGGCGGCGGCGTGGCTTTTGTGCGTGCTTTGGATTCTTTGGAAAAACTTTTAGGTTCCATGGAAAAAGACGCGGATCGCGACGAATGGGTCGGCGTTAAGATTCTTTTTAACGCCATTCAAAAACCGCTCTGGCAGATTGCCCACAACGCCGGCGCTTCCGGCTCGGTGGTGGTGGAAGAGGTTAGAAAGAAAAAAGGAAATTACGGCTATAATGCCGCGACCGGAAAGTATGAAGACCTGATTTTAGCCGGCATTGTTGATCCGACAAAAGTTACCCGTTCGGCTCTTCAAAACGCCGTTTCCGCTTCCAGCATGCTTTTGACCACCGAAGCGGTGGTGGCTGAAATTCCCGAGAAACATCCGTCTGCCGGCGGCGCGCCCGGAATGGGCGGCATGCCCGGCATGGGAATGTAAGGCCGGAAAAATAAAAAACAGCCCGCCGCGGGCTGTTTTTTTTACTTTTTCTCCTTTTCCCAAGCCATCTTTTTTAAAAGATATTTGGTTATTTTTTTGATATCCGAAACCGTTAAATGATTCGAATAATTTTTTGTTTTTTCTTCTATCTTTTTTTCGGATAATTTCGGATATTTATTATGCAGGAATTCATGGATAAAAGTGTTTATAAGAAGAATATAAATGTTAATAAAAATTTTTTCTTTAGAATAATTAATATTGCCGAAAGTATTTTTATCTATCCAATTGAAAGAAATTTTATATTCGCTATCCTCAAAAAAACGCTTTAATTCCTTTAAAGACGCCATTTTCCCTCCTTTTTTTAAAGAACTATTGTGTTAAGATAAATTTAAAAGGTCATTATTATTAATTTTAACATATCATATATGAGCCAATTTTGGAATTTAATTTTTGGCGCCATCATAATTCTTTTACTGGTGAGCGGATTTTTTGACTATATTGAATGGAAGTTTAATATTATCGCCATAATCGCCGCGGTTTTACTCTGGTTGGTGTCAATATATAACAGTCTTGTGGCTTGGCGGTTCCGCGCGCGCGAAGCTTGGGCGGATATTGATGTCCAGCTAAAACGAAGATACGACTTAATCCCAAATTTAGTGGAAACGGTTAAAGGATACGCGGTTCATGAAAAAGAAGCTTTTGAAAACGTGACGAAAGCGCGTTCTCAAGCGCTTTCCGCTCAATCAATTCATGATAAAGAAGCGGCGGACAATATGGTAACTTCGGCTTTAAAATCAATTTTCGCGATTGCCGAGGCTTATCCTCAACTGCGGGCTGTTGAAAGTTTTGTTAAATTACAGGAAGAACTGGCGGACACTGAAAATAAAATTCAGGCGGCCCGCCGGTTTTATAACGGCAATGTGATGGAATATAACACGAAAATTGAGACCGTGCCGGCCAATTTAGTCGCCAAATTCTTCAATTTCCAAAAGAAAGAATTTTTTGAACTGGAGTCTGAATCTGAAAGAGAGCCGGTAAAAGTGAAGTTTTAAAATTATGTCTTTATACGCGAACAAAGAGAGCAATATCCGCAAGACTTGGCTGCTTTTCACTATTTTTCTTATTATAATTATCGGCGTCGGTTTGTTTTTTTCGCAGATTTACGCCAACTCTTCAATTTTATATTTCGCGGTGATTTTCAGCGTTTTGATGAATGTTATTGCTTATTGGTATTCGGATAAAATCGTTTTGAAAATGGCGCGGGCAATTCCGGTTGAAAAAGCGAGCGCGCCTGAGCTTTATAACATCGTTGAAAATTTAAGCATCACCGCCGGTTTACCGATACCTAAAATTTATTTGATTCGCGAAAAACAGCCGAACGCTTTTGCCACCGGCCGGAATCCGAAACACGCCGTGGTTGCCGTCACCGATGGTTTGCTGGGAAAACTGAGCCGGAGCGAACTTGAAGGCGTGATCGCTCATGAGCTTTCCCATATCGGCAATCGGGATATATTATTATCAACAGTTATTGTGGTTCTCGTCGGCTTTATTTCCATTCTTTCCGACATATTTTTGAGGTCAAGTTTTTTCGGCGGATTTAGCGGCCGGCGGGACAGGGAAGGCGGCCAAGCGCAAGCGGTTTTAATAATGATTGGAATCGTTTTGGCGATTTTGGCGCCGATTAGCGCCGTCTTAATTCAATTGGCGATTTCCAGAAAACGGGAATTTTTGGCGGATGCTTCCGCCGCCCTGCTTACCCGTTATCCCGAAGGACTGGCTAAGGCGTTGGAAAAAATTTCCGCGGACGCCGTTCCAATGCGCGTTGCCAATAATACCACGGCTCATTTATGGCTGGATGATCCTTTCAAAGGCCGAAAAAAAACTTCTTGGCTGCATAAACTATTTATGACCCATCCGCCGGTTGAAGACAGAATACGCGCCTTGCGCGGCATAATTTTTTAAGCATGAAAGAAGAAACAGGCATATTGCGGATAAATGAAAAAAATGGAGAAGAAGACGGGAAGCTTGATGAATTCCATCAAGAAATACAAGTTTTAAAAGACCTTGAGGAAAGCGGCCAAGAAAAAACCGTCCATTTTAAAGGGTTGGAGATAAAAAATCTTGGTGCGGCGGACATGGAAATTTGGGAAAAATTCAAACATAATAAACTTTTTTTGGAAGAGTTCAAAAAATACAGGAGCAATTTAACCATTATGAGAAAAGATTCAAGAGAATTCGCCGCTTTTTTAGGCAATAAATTGCAGAAACGGATTTTTTACAGAAACGAATTTTAGAAAAAGAGTCAAATTGTATAAAATTTAAATTAGGTTAAATTTTATTTACAAATCGCGATCCCGTTTATAGCGGAGAGGTGGCAGAGTGGTCTAATGCACACGCTTGGAGAGCGTGAGTCTGGGAAACCGGACCGCGAGTTCAAATCTCGCCCTCTCCGC
>JBBTTT010000045.1:0-1239 GCA_038064095.1 Patescibacteria group bacterium
CATCTGCATCCGGCTTCCGGAAACGACAATGCCGGATCCGCCGGTGGAAGTCGCCACATTCACCCAATTCGTGCCATCATAAAGTTTAAGCAATGAATCATCGGTGTCATAATAAATACCGCCGGTGACCGCCGTAGGAGCGGCAGAAGCGTTCTTAAAAACTACCGTTTCATAATATCTTGCCACATCAGTCACTAAAAGCGTGGAAGAAGCGTGCACGCTTCCGTTAAACGTTGATAAACCGGTAACAGTCAAAGTCCCGTCAGTTGAAATATTCGTGCTGATGGTCGTGGCCGCGTTCGTGATTAAAACTACTAAAAGGAAAGACAGTAAAACGGCAAAAATAATGCCCGATGTCTTTCGCGTATTGAAAAATCTATTCATAGAATAATTTTTAATAAATAATAATTAAACTAATAATTTTTAAACGACTATTTATAATTAAACCTTTGTGTTTTTTTAAAAACACTTAATTTAAGTATACAACATTAAAAAATAACCGCCAAAATAAAACTGTGGATAACTTATGAGATTATATTATGTGATTATATTATGGATTTCTTCCTGCTTTTATTTCCTTAATAAAATATTCTCCTTGTCCTTTAAAGTCAGGGCTTAATTCAATGGCTTTTTCCAGCTCTTTAATAGCTTTGGAGCGTTCATTTAATTTTAAGTAGGTGGCGGCAAGATTAACGCGATATTGGGCGTTATTCGGCTCTTTTTCTATGATTAAAAGCCAAATATCTTTAACCCGGTCAAAATCTCCCGCGCGGGCGTAAGCATTGACAAATTTTTGATCTGCTCTGATAACAGCGCCAAAGTGCTTTAAAAGAAGTTCTTCGGCATATTTTGGCTGACCCGCGACAATAGCGGTAACAGCCAAGCCTTCGGCGGCCGCGGTATTATTTTGATCAAAATCATAAGCAATTTGCATGGCTTTCATTGCTTGGTCGTTTTGGCCTAAAGCCATATAAATATCAGCCGCCAAAAAATAAATCTGCTGTTTTTTGGGAGAGAATTCCAACGCCTTGTTTAAAGCCGCGAGCGCTTCATTTTGTCGCCCGCTATAACTGTAAAGCGCGGACAAAAAGATATAACCGCGCGCGTCTTTGGGGTTTTCCGTTACTTGCTTTTGCAGTTCTTCTATTCCCTTATTTAAAGCTTTAATTTTTATTCCATCCGGTAAATCGGTTTTAACAATATTGCTGGCATAACCGGATAATTGTTCCCGGGCTTCGC
>JBBTTT010000046.1:0-1549 GCA_038064095.1 Patescibacteria group bacterium
AAAAAGTTCGGATTTCATTCAGGAGGGACAGTTATGACGAGCTTTATAAAATCATCAAGACCATGACCGACAGCACTCTTTTTATACACTATCTTACCATTTCAAAAACTTGAAATCGCTGATATTTGACATTATTTCTTTTAAAGAGTATTATAATAAATTGGATTTTTGAACTAAAAAATAAAGAAAGGAGAGAAAAATGGGAATAAAATGGAGAGAAAAGAAATGTTTTAATTGCGGGCAGATGGTTCGCAAAAGGAGCCATAATTGCAATGGTAAATTAAATTTCAAAATACAAAAATCCGAGAAAATCAAATCTAAAAAGAAAAAAAGAAAGACGAAAAAAACGAAAAAGACGAAAATAAAAAAAGGAAGCAGATTTAATGTTATTTCTATTTTGTTTTCGTGATTTTCGCGGACAGATGCAGATAAAATTAAGCCCCGCCAATGGCGGGGCGCTATTTTGAAAATCGTCGTTTTAGTTATCCACAAGGAGCGATAGGAATGTTGCGCGGTAAATAAAAAACGTTGTACAATAAAATTGTATGGGAAATCGGCAAAAATGGATTTACGTTCTTATTGCGGCAATCGTTTTAATAGGCGGATATTTTTATTTTTGGAAAAGTCCCGCTGATGAAAAGAAAATTGAAGAGGAGATTGTAGCGCCGCCGAAAGCGAGCACGCCGGCGACTTCCGGGACTTTGCCGTCGTTGAATACTCAAACAAACGTATTGGAAAAAGTTCCAGAAATCAATCCGGTGGATAAGGCAAATCCTTTTAAAGATGTTTACAAAAACCCCTTTGAATAAAATGTTGAAATTTAATTTTATTATCGCGGCCGGCATTGCCGCCGCGGCAATTTTTGTTTTCTACGCGTTCGCGGTTAATGCCGTATCCGAAGAGGATATTATTTTTCCGGTAGTTGAGCTTGGAAATTGTAAAGACAAAGGAGAATGCAAGGCATATTGCTCGGATTCCTCGCGGATGGACGCTTGCGTTCGCTTTGCGGAAAAGCACAATTTGATTTCCGCCGAAGAAGCCAGTCGGGCAAAGAAATTCAGCGCCGCGGGCGCCAGGGGCCCGGGAGGATGCGTGTCCGCCGATTCTTGCGAATCGTATTGCAATGATATAAGTCATATTGACGAATGTTTGGCATTTGCCGAAAAGACCGGGATTTTGCCGCCTGACGAGCTGGCAGAGGCAAGAAAGGTGCAGGCCGCTTTGGCGGCCGGCGCGGCTCTGCCGGGCGGATGCCGGAATAAAGACGAATGCGACGCATACTGTGAAAATCCGGATCATATGGAAGAATGCATTACTTTTGCCGAGGCCGCGGGATTCATTCCTCCGGATGAACTGGAAGAAGCCCGCAAGGTTTTAGCCGCTGTCAAAAAAGGCGCGAAGCCGCCGCCTTGCCGCGGAAGAGCGGAATGCGACGCGTATTGCGCCGAGCCTGATAATTTTGAATCTTGCATCACTTTTGCCGAAGCGGCCGGTTTGATTCCGCCGGAAGAAATTGAAGACGCAAAAAAAATGCTCATAGCCCTTAAAA
>JBBTTT010000047.1:0-25494 GCA_038064095.1 Patescibacteria group bacterium
GATTCGAACCAAGATACTCGCCTCCAAAGGGCGATGTCCTACCATTAGACGATCCCGCAATATCGCAATATTACCCTCTTAACGCGGCTTTGGCGACGGCCATTTCCAAATAAAGATGGGGCAGATACGAAAGCCGGCGGCTGCTTTGCGCTCCCAAAATAATTTTTAAAATATTTTCCGCCTCCGCCAAGCTAAGCCGATTGCTTTCATTTTTAAGAAAGCCGGCCTCGTTTTGAGAAAAAGATTTTTCCAGCGCGATTTGATAAGCGGGATTAATTTTTAGAAGAAATATATTTCTGAAATCGCGGAGAATAAATTTTAAAACCAGTTGGGGGTCTATCCCCTCTTTTATCATTTCTTGAACAACTTCAATCGCTTTTCCGGCGTTTTTTTCTGAAATGGCTCCGATGATATTTTTCACCGAATCAGCCGGCGGCGCGCCGAAAAGGAATCTTGTTTCCTCGCCGGTTATTTTTTGTTCCCCTAAAGATATAAGCTGGCCGAGCATGCTTTGGGCATCCCTCAAAGAACCGTCGGAAAAAAGCGTTAAAAGGCCGATTGCCTCCGCGTCTATTTCAACTTTTTCTTTTTCGGCGATTTTTAAAAGCGCTTCCCGCATTATTTCTTCGGAAATTTTCCTGAAGCTGAATTTCTGGCAGCGCGAAATAATCGTATCGGGCACTTTAACAAGTTCGGTGGTGGCTAAAATGAAAATAGCGTGGTTGGGCGGCTCTTCCAATGTTTTTAAAAGAGCGTTAAACGCCTCTTTCGTCAGCATATGCACTTCGTCAATAATGTAAACTTTATATTTGCTCTTTAAAGGCACGAGTTCCGCCGCTTCTCTCAAAGCCCTTATCTCGTCTATGCCGCGGGAAGAAGCGGCGTCAAGTTCCGTTAAATCAAAAGCGCGCCCGCTGGAAAACTCCTTGCAATTTTCGCAACGATTACATGGTTTCGCGGCTGAAGACGCGCAAGCCGCGGCTTTAGCCAAAAGCCGCGCCACCGTGGTTTTCCCCGTGCCGTAAGGCCCGCTAAAAAGATAAGCGTGCGCCAGACGATTTATTTTCAAAGCGCGGCTTAAAGCCGAAACAATATGATCCTGCCCCTTTACTTCTTCAAAAGACTGCGGCCGATATTTACGGTATAAAACGACTTCACTGTCTGACATTAAAAATAATAATACGGCAAAATCGGCGTTTTAGCAAAATTACACGCGGCAGGCCTATTGCCTGAAAACGAAAAATTTATAGCCAATAAAATTCCAAATCAATGAAACAGCGGTCGCCAAAACTTTGGCTAGATTTTCCAAAAGCTGAGGGGTTAATCCATTAAAAAGCGGTATAAAAGTGGTAATCATATAAACCAGAAAGTTGTTCAAGAAAAAGCCGATAAAACCGACGGCCGCGAATTTTAAAAATTCCTTTCCTTGAACGCCGCCTTGCTGATTGAAAGTCCAATATTTATTCCAAATATAACTGTTTGTTATCGCGACCAGAAACGCGGCGCTGTTTAAAAAAATAATATAAAATCCGGAATAGATGCCGGTAAAATAACTTAACAAATTCAAAATGCTGAAATCCAGCGAGGTATTCAGAAATCCGACGACGAAAAATTTAAAAATCTGATAAAGCGGCGACCAAAATTTCGCCAGCTTCTCAATTATCAAAAATCCAAACAGCCAAAAAACAGGAACGCTGATTAAAATCGCGGCCGCTGAAAATAAATTTAAGAAACCCAAATTGGCTAAAATCGGCAAAGAAAAAATAGCCGTTAAAACAGCCGCGAAAAATCCCAATTTAAAATCTCTTTTCTCCATATTTTTAAGAATAACACCCTATAGAAAATGTCATGCGGGCTATGATTCATCCAAAATTATCTTATTTCTGAATTTTCCTCTCTCATTTGCTTTTTTGCTTCTAATTTTTTCAACTTCATTTCGATCAAATTTTTTGTAATCCGCTATTGCATCTATAACTTCGAGTAAATCCACAAATTCTTCAATATTTTCGTCCTTTTTGAACTCCTCTATCTCCTCAATCAATTTATCCTTTAGCTTCTGCCAATATTCAGCATCATCCGCGATATGTGTTATTGGATTTCCACCTTTTTTGCGGATATATTCAGGAATTTTATCTCGTACTAATTTGTTATATTTCATAATTTTATCTCCCGTGGCACTTCTTATACTTCTTCCCGGAGCCGCAAAAACAAGGATTATTTCGGCCTATTTTTTTATCGCCAAAAATTCGGCTTTTAACATTCTGGCCGGGCTGATGAATTTCCCGCGTTTTTGACGCCGTTGCTGTTGGCTGGCTGTTTATTTTAAGAATCAAATGCGAAAGATGTGTCCTGACGGCGGCTTTTAGTTCCATAAACATCCGCGCGCCTTCATTTTTATATTCCACCAAAGGATCGTGCTGGCCGTAAGCGCGAAGACGCACCGAAGAACGGAGATAATCCATTGCTTCCAAATGCCCCACCCAAAGCATATCTGTAATCTGAATCATCAATATTTTTAAAAGCCGTGAAAAATCTTTCTCGCCCAAATCTTTTTTCTTTTTCGCTAAAAGATTTTTCCAAAGCTCTAAAACATAATCCTTGATTTTTTCTCTTGTTTCGTCGGGCGCCCCCCCGCTCTCTTTTATTTTAACTATCTCTCGGCCGGCGTTTTCGTCCGCTCCCAGCCGGGCGCGCAAATTTTCAAAAATTTCTTTGATATTCCATTCCATAACATCGCCTTGAGCGTAAAAATCAACCAAATCGGTCAACTCGTCTTCAACCAATTCCGCGGCCTGTTTTTCAATTTCTCCGCTTTTACCAAAAAGAATCTCGCGCCGGCGCCGGTAGATTGACTGGCGCTGGCGGTTCATCACGTCGTCGTATTCCAGAATATGGCGGCGCGCGTCAAAATTAAAACCTTCAATTTTCGCCTGCGCCGATTCCAAAGCGCGCGAAACGATTTTATTCTCAATCGGCTCGTCTTCGGGAATGCCGAAAGCCCCCATCATCTTCTTGATTTTTTCCGAACCAAAAATCCGCATCAAATCATCCTCTAAAGAAACAAAAAATCGCGTCTGGCCCGGATCGCCCTGCCGGCCGGACCGGCCTCTTAATTGATTGTCAATCCGGCGCGCCTCGTGGCGTTCGGTGCCCAAAACAAATAATCCGCCGGCTTCGCGAACTTTATTTGCCGCCTCGGGCAGAGCCGGATTCCCGCCTAAAATTATGTCAACGCCGCGTCCCGCCATATTGGTGGCGATAGTCACCGCGCCGGGCCTCCCCGCCTGCGCGATAATCGCCCCTTCTTTTTCGTGATTTTTGGCGTTCAAAAGTTCGTGCGCTATGCCTTCTCGCGCCAGAAGCGCCGATAATTTTTCGTTTTTCTCAATGGAAACCGTCCCCACTAAAATCGGCTGGTTTTTTTCGCGGCATTCTTTTATTTTTTCAACCACGGCCTGAAATTTTCCTTTTTCCGTCTGGAAAATTATATCAGAGAGGTCTTCCCGCGCGAGCGGCTTATTCGTGGGAATGGCTAAAACTTCCAGATTATAAACTTTATGGAATTCTTCGGCGGAAGTCAGGGCCGTGCCGGTCATTCCGGAAAGTTTCTCGTACATTCTGAAATAATTCTGAAAAGTAACGGAAGCCATGGTGCGCGATTCGCGCTGGACGGAAACTCCTTCTTTGGCTTCAATCGCCTGATGAAGCCCGTCGGACCAGCGCCGGCCGGGCATCAAACGGCCGGTAAATTCATCCACGATAATGACTTCGTTATTTTTGACAACATAATCTTTGTCGCGCTGAAAAAGCGCTTGGGCGCGAAGCGCCTGTTCCAGATAATGGACGTATTTTATTCCTTTTTCCGTGTAAATATTCTCCACGCCGAGAATTTTTTCAACCTTGCCGATCCCTTCGTCGGTAAGAATCACGGCTTTCATTTTTTCATCAACATTATAATCGGCGTCTTTTTGAAGGCGCGGCGTAATTTTTGAAAAACTGCGGTAAAGCTCGCCGGATTCTTCGTCCGGCGCGGAAATTATCAAAGGAGTCCGCGCTTCATCAATCAAAATGGAATCAACCTCGTCAACAATGGCGAAATAATGATTTTTTTGCGAAATTTGCGCCAAGTCATACGCCATATTGTCGCGCAAATAATCAAAACCGAATTCATTGTTCGTGCCATAGGTGATGTCCGCGGCATACGCTTCTTTTCTTGAACAAGGACGAAGAAACTCATGGATAACTTTAAAAGAACCAAGAATATCGCGTTCATTATCTTGCGCGTTATATTTTTGGTCATATAGATATGACGCGTCGTGAACAACGCAGCCGACTGAAAGACCGAGCATATTGTATATCTGTCCCATCCAGACCGCGTCTCGGCGGCTCAAATAATCATTGACTGTCACAATATGCGCTCCTTTTTCCAAAAGCGCGTTAAGATAAACGGGCAAGGTAGCCACTAAAGTTTTGCCTTCGCCGGTTTTCATTTCGGCGATTTTACCCTGATGAAGAACAATGCCGCCTAAAAGCTGAACATCGTAATGGCGCTGGCCGAGCGTCCTTTTCGCCGCTTCTCTCGCCAAAGCGAAAGCTTCGGGCAGAAGATCGTCCAATGTTTCTCCCTTTTTAAGCCGTTCTTTAAATTCTTGAGTTTTCTTCGGCAAATCATCGTCTTTCAAATTTCC
Organism: Patescibacteria group bacterium; assembly: GCA_038064095.1. Lineage (GTDB taxonomy): Bacteria > Patescibacteriota > Minisyncoccia > JACROR01 > JACROR01 > JACPLO01. Next base: position 4,689 of record JBBTTT010000047.1, read on the forward strand.
AAAATCTTTTTCCAAAGCATTGATTCTTTCTACTAGCGGCTTGAGCTGTTTTAAAAATTTTTCATCGGCATCGCCGAAAATTTTCGCGATATTTCCAAAAATTGACATAATATTTATTAAAAAGCCGCTTACAAACGGCTTTTTTAAAAATAATTAGTTCTTCTATTTTTATAAATTTTATAATTTATATTTAATTTCTCTGATCATTTCTCTATCTTTTTTCTTTGATTTATCCTTATATTTTTTAATCTCGCGCTCCAGTTTTGATTTCACCAAATTAACCGCTTCTTCCAAAGATTCGCCTAAAGCGCCGGCTCTCAAGATATTCTTGATCCTCGGCAAATCCAAGTTTATTTCACAACGCCAAATTTTCCCCTCTTTATGATGTCTGGTGATCTTGGCTAATTCCACGTCAAAAATAATGTCGGCTTTATTATTCAACGATTCTAAAAGTTTTTCGGCCGGCAAGACAAGTTTTTCTTCCACTAATGTTTTAACGGCCGAACCAGATTCAAAATTAGTGGTTTTAATATGCGTTCTCATAATTAACTTTTCACGCGCGCAATGGATGGCAGGATGTTAACTCCAAACAATGTCCTTTGTGAGCACAATCGCCGCCATCCGTTGCGCGCGCGAATCATCCTTATTATTTTTATAATAATATAATTTTTACTTGTCTACAAATACAAAGACCCGCCGAAGCGGGCCTTTGCACAGACATCGTTTGTATCCCGCGAAAAGCGGGAACGCACTCACAATTCAATCTTAACAAAACACAAAATTTTTGTCAACAGATAATCCCCCCGCCCAACATTTGCTTATTATCGTAAAAAACCACGGATTGGCCCGGCGCTATCGCCTTCTGCAGTTTATCAAAAATAACCTTAATCCCTGATTCATAATTCATAATTCTTGCTTCTTGTAATGGCTGGCGGTATCTGACGCGTACCTCGCATTTGAGCGGCAATTTTGGTGCCCGGTCCGCTATCCAATTCACATTCCGGCCAATAAGTTCTTTTTTATAAAGAAGAGGATCATTTTTTTCAGCCATAACAATAACGTTCGCCTTTATATCTTTTTTAGCGACATAATGCGGTTTTGCGTTTATATTCCCGAGATTAAGCCCGTGCCGCTGGCCAATGGTGTAAAATTCCGCTCCGTCATGTTCCCCGATTTTCCGGCCGTCCGCGCCGACCACCGCGCCTTTGCGGGCAAAAATCAAACTTTTTAAAAATTCCGCGAAATCAATTTTGCCCACGAAACAAAGCCCCTGCGAATCTTTTTTCCCGGCTGTCGGCAACCCGAACTCACGCGCCATTTTCCTAATCTCGTCTTTTGTGTAATCACCAATCGGAAACAAACAATGCTTTAATTGTTCTTGCGTTAAAGTCCAAAGAAAATAGCTTTGATCTTTGTTTTTATCTTTGGCTTCTAAAAGTTTATAAATAATTTTAAATTTTGAATTGTTATTTTGATTTTTAATTTTTGATTTTTTAATTTTTATATAATGTCCGGTCGCCACATAATTCGCGCCCATTTTCAGCGCTTTTTTCAAAAAAATCCCGAACTTAATTTCTTTATTGCACATTACGTCGGGATTCGGCGTCCGGCCGTTTTTGTACTCCCTAACCATATAATCAAAAACTTTTTTGCGGTATTCTTCAGTAAAATCAAAAACATAAAAAGGAATATCCAGTTTATCAGCTACCCGGCGCGCGTCTTCGGCGTCGCGTTCCGCCGCGCATCTGTCGGCTTTCGCGGAACCGACAACGTCTTTCCAACAAATCATATGCGCGGCCGCAACATCAAAACGCCCTTCTTTTTTAAGAAGAGCTGCCGCCACGGAACTGTCCACTCCGCCGGAAAGAGCCACGAATACTTTTTCCATAAAGAAAAATAATATCATTTTTTTGACATTCTGTCATTATTTTATAATAATATATTATAAAGTCGGCAAAAAAAATTAAAAAGTGTTTTAAATAAAAAATAATTTAAAAACAATATGAAAGGTTATGTGATAAATATAGAAAAGGCCTCGCTTGAAAACGAGTATTTCAGGAAAGTTTTATATACGGCCAAAAACAGCCAGCTAGTCATTATGAGCTTGAAGCCGAATGAAGACATTGGCGAAGAAATTCATCAATTAGACCAATTTATAAGATGCGAATCGGGAAACGGCAAAGCGATCCTAGACGGCGTTGAGCATATAATCGCTGACGGTTCCGCGATTGTCATCCCGGCCGGCGCAAAGCACAACATTGTCAACATATCGCCGGACAAACCGTTAAAACTTTATACTTTATATTCCCCTCCGAATCATCGCGACGGCGTAATCCACCAAACGAAAAATCAAGCCGTCGCCGACGACGAACATTTTGACGGCGCAACTACCGAATAAATTATGTTTGAACTCAAAAATAAAATCGCATTAATCACCGGCGCCACATTTTATGTGGACGGCGGCTGGCTTGCGACATAAAAATATGACAAAATTTCAAAAAATATCTTTATTTCTGCTTCGCGTCTCAATGGGCTGGCTGATGTTTTATGCCGGCATAACGAAAGTGTTTAATCCCGAATGGTCTGCGGCAGGATATTTGAATGGCGCAAAAACTTTTGTCGGATTTTATCAATGGCTTGCGAGCCCGGGCATCTTGCCTCTTGTGAATTTCGTCAATGAATGGGGGCTTACACTTCTCGGCGTATCGCTTATTTTAGGCATTGGTGTTAGACTATCGTCAATTCTTGGCGCAACACTGATGCTCCTCTATTATTTTCCAATTTTTGATTTCCCGTATCCCAACTCTCATTCATTTTTGATTGATGAGCATATCATTTATACTCTCGTTTTACTTTTATTTGCCGGCCTCCGAGCCGGCCGCGTATGGGGACTAGAAAATTGGTGTTCCAACCTGTCAATTTGCTCTAAATTCCCGCGATTGCGCGAATGGCTCGGGTAATAACCGGTTCATTTTTATTAAAATAAACTAAGTAATATTATAAAAAACATGAAATTATTTGTTGCCGCAAAACCTCGAGCCAAAGAAGAAAAAGTGGAAAAAATAGACAATACCCATTTTGTGGTGGCAACAAAAGAACCGCCGATTCAGGGGCGCGCGAACAGGGCTATCATTAAAATACTTGCGGATTATTTGAATATCGCCCCATCACGTTTGCAAATTGTTTCCGGCCATGCCAGCCGCCAAAAAATAGTAGAATTATTGAATATCTAATAAATCGGAGCGTTTTCCATCCTAACTAAGCAATAAAACAAATCCACTCGGTAGGTTTCATCGCCGGGTGGATTTTTTATTTTAAATAACGCAATTTGTTTTCAATATGTTCTTCAAAAGCGCGAGCATAATGCGGCTGGCTTTCGCTGTCGTGCAAATAATACCAATAAGAAGATTCTTCGGGATAAATCGCGGCCTTTATCGCGTTTAATCCGGGATTGGAAATCGGTCCGGTTGGCAGGCCGCGGTATTTATAAGTATTATACGGCGAATCAATCGCCAAATCTTCTTCGGTTAATTTAAGCGATGGCTTGCCGGTCAAATAAGTAAGAGTCGCGTCCGCCTGCAAGCCCATTCCGGCTTCAATTCTTTTCCATAAAATGCCGGAAATAATCCGGCCGTCTTCGGGCGAACTCATTTCTTTTTCAATTATAGAGGCCATAATAATAATCTCTTCAAGATTTTTTCCTTGCCGTTCAATTTCCGCCATTATCTCCGGGGTTATTTTTTTTTCAAAATTCTCCCGCATTGTTTTCCTGATAATTTCCGGCTTTAAGCCGTTAGCGTCAAAAAAATAAGTGTCGGGAAACAAATAACCCTCATTTTGAGCAAAAGGCAAATAAAATTCTTCCGCCTGAAACGCTCCCAGATTTTCAAAATAAAATCCGATATCTTTAACCGTCCAGCCCTCGGGAATGGTAATTTTTAACGGCGCTAAGCCATAAATTCCTTCAACCAGGCGGTTTTTAATCTCCCAAGCGAAAAGCGGCTTTTCAAAAAAATAATCGCCCGCTTTAACTTTATTTTCTCCGGCCGCCAGCGAAAAAACCGTTTTAAAAATGAAAGAATTTTTTACAAATCCTCCGTTTTTCAAGTTTTGAGAAATTCCGCTTAAATTTTCCCCTTTTTCAATCTGGAAAACAGTTTCTCGCGGAAAATTACGCGGCGGAGAAAAAAAATAATAACTAATGCCGAACAATAACAAAAACACCGCCGCTAAATCTCTAAAAAATCTTTTTCTTTTTTTTCTCTTTTCAGTATTTTTCTCTTTCTTCCCCGCCCTGTCTTGAATAAACGGCACGAAAGCAAAACCGGGGAACTCTTCTTTTTCAAAAATGTTTTCTTTTTTTTTGGTGAATTTCCAAATGGAAGAACCGATCGGCGCGACAATCGCGCCGCCGATTTTAAGCTGATTTTTCCAGGCTTGAGGAATCGCGTTTAAAGCAACCCGCCCAGTTTCGCTGGGCGAGGCTCGTCCCGCAGGGACGGCGGCCGCGGCGATAATTTTGTCAAACGGCGCTTCCTCGGGAAGGCCGTTTGAAGCGTCTTTGCAATGCCATTCCACAACGCCTTTTTCAATAAAATCGTATTTAGCGACATTATTTTTTCCGAACTCGCAAAGCGCCGGAACTCGTTCTATGGCAAAAATTTTTCCCTGATGTCCGACAACGCACGCCAAAATAGCCGTCTGCCAACCGGAACCCGCGCCAATGTCCATTATTTTTTCGCCCGGCCGGGGATCCAAAAGCTCCAGCATAAACGCCACGGTGTAAGGCTGGGAAATCGTCTGACTTTCGCCGATCGGCAAAGCCTCATCAACGTAAGCCTCTTCCCGTATTTCTTCCGGCACAAAATCAGCGCGATCAACTTTTTGAAAAGCCGAAATTAAAACTTCTGATTTTAATACGCCGATATTTCGCAAATACGCGGCTAATTTATCCATGACAAATATCATAACAAAAAAACCGTTTCGCTGACAGCGAAACGGTTTAAAATAGTTTAAAAATTTATCGTCAACACGCCCAAATCTTTTCTCAATTGATCGGGGTCGGTTGATTTCCTGATAGGCGCTTTTAACATTGGCTTGTTAAAAAACGCGTTTTCAGTCGCGACAATTCTCTTATCATAAGACCAGACCTTTAAAAGAATCGGGCCAAAATCAACCCCGCCCTTCATCTTTCGTTTCTCAAATCTGGTATAAATTACCTGTGTTCCGGCCTGCACTACGACGCACTGGCCGAGAGCGGAGTTCCACTCATGCACCACGGCCGCGGTGTGAAAATTAGCGATACCGGTAATCTGGCAGCCGCTCATCCCCATCGCTTCCATCGCGTGCTGAGCGCGAATAGTGGTCGTCTGGGTTCTTCCCATCTGCGGATGCATCATCCCAAGAATCAAACCGGAAGAAAGAACGTATTTAGCTTCATAATCGGGAAAACCGATAATTTTTTTGTTGACAATCCGATCAAGCGAAATAGCGGGAAATTTCATATCCGCCAACATCTTACCAAGATGATAAACTAAATTAGCAAGCAAACGATAACGAAATGTCGTCAAAGGGGTATTGCCGTCGCGCTCCTGCCAAAGATCATGATTCCCCGGAATGTAAAGAAAAATCAACAAACTTTCTTTAACGGCGGAGGTCAACTCTTCAGCGGAAACCCTGGCAACGTTTTTTCCTTTCAGCCATTTGCCAAACCGCTCTAAAAATACTTTGTAAATTACGGTGGCGTAAAAATCGGCCGCCAACTCTTCCTGTTCGGTATTATTCATCTGACCGAAAATTTCGCCGGAACACATAAGATCGTGGTGCAATCCGGCGATAAAATCGCCCAGAACGCTCCAAATTTTTACTCCGTTCTTCAAAATGATTTTCGGACGTTCCTTTATGAAATGTTCGTAATCAGTGGTCGTGTATCCGATATGCGGGCAACCTTCAAAAAGCAAGAAATTCTCCATGAGTTTCTCGGGTAAAGAAGGATAACGCAGACGCTCCTGAATCCATTGCAGATGAAAATCGTATCTTTGAGAAGATTCATTATAACAGAAACCGGGCCAAGTCTTGCGGCTGGAAGGTTCTTCTTCCTTTAAAAATTTAATTTCCTTCTCAATCCGCTCTCTTTCAATTCCTGTTTTATCCACCAAAAGTCCGGTCGTAAGCGGACCATGAATTTTAATGGCTTCCACAACGCGCTTATGGACTTCGTTGGCGCCGAGAGTGATGCCGGTGATAAAAGATCTTTCCCGAGCAACCAAATCTTTAAAACTCCAGGATTTAACTGAATAATGATCTTTGTCCTGAAATTCAATAATGGTGAACCCTACCTGATTTTCAACGGCATAAGATTCTTCCAGCCGTCTTAAAGCAGGAATTGTAACATAAGGTTCGGCTCTTAATCCTGAAGGAACATGAATATTGGAAGCAAATCCCGCGTGAACCCACAAATCGGGCATGGATTGGGAGGTTTGTTTTCGCTTTTCTTCAATATCGCGTTCCGGTTTGGCGCTGTAATATCTGCTTGCCAAGCGGCTCTTGGGCGGGTTCAAAAACCAGACAATTTGGTTTATGTTCTTCACTTCGCTTCTATCGCCGCCGGTTTTGGACTGCCGGATGTCTTCTTTCCTCTCCAACTGCAAAATTCGCAATATTTCTTCGCCGTATTTTCCGTCAAAAATAGAACAAGGAATAAAATACCAGCGAATAAATTCTAATTCCGCCGCCGGATTTTTAGTCTTCCTGGGATCATGCGGTTTTTTAATTTTAGGAAGAAAAGCCGCGAAAGATTTCATCGCGTCTTTTAAAACGCGCTTCGTAACGGCCTCTTTTTCTTCCTTCTTAAAACCGGCTGTCTCTTTTTTTATTCTTTCTTTCAAAGCTTTTTCATCTATCGCGTGAGCGTCTACCGTTATAAAATGAACGCCCTCCGCCGCGCATATTTCGGCGGCGATTTTTATGAGAGCGGCGCGAAAGCCGTTGTTTGCGTAAGCAATGCCGGAAAGGCACGCGATTCTTTCACCCGGTTTGCTAAAAGCCTTCCAGCTCATTTCTAAAACTTCCGGATCCTTATAAGAATGTTCTTTTAAAATTAAAGGTTCTGTCTCTTTTTTAATTTTATCTTTTTCCGTCCGGCGGACAAGATTTCCCCTCTTTTCAGGCTTCTTGGACAATTTCATTTTTCCTCCTTTTTCTTTCGTTATATTTAATTTTCAAATTACTATCTAAAATTAAATTCAGTATAACATTTCAATCCAAAAAGAAAAGTGTGGATAAGTGATAGGATCGCTGCGGGCGCGGCAGGACTTGAACCTGCAGTCCTGGTTTTGGAGACCAGTGGTTTGCCATTAACCGACGCGCCCAGACGCGGTTATCTTTTGCTTTCTTTATGAACGGTGTGCTTCCGGCACCATTTACAAAACTTTTTAAGTTCAATTTTCCGCTCAACTTTTTTCTTGTTTTTCCGCGACCAATAATTGACTCTTTTGCAGGCGCCGCATTGAATTTTTATCAAATTGTCTTGACTCATAAATTTTAATTTATTTTATTTGGAGCCGATGCGCGGACTTGAACCGCGGACCTACTCCTTACCATGGAGTTGCTCTGCCAGCTGAGCTACATCGGCCTAAAATAAAAACGATGTGAACTTCGTTCACGATGGGCGCGGAGGGACTCGAACCCCCGTAGTCCGTTAGGACGTTTGGTTTACAGCCAAATGCAATTGCCGCTATGCGACGCGCCCACACACTAATTCACTCCAATATCGCATAATATACAACTTTTTTATCTTTTCTTCCATTGCGGCGATTTTCTGGCTTTTTTGAGACCGAATTTACGACGTTCTTTCATGCGCGGATCGCGTTTGAGAAAACCGGCTTTTTTAAGCTTTTTTCTGAAATCGGCATTGTATTTTATCAGCGCGCGAGCCAAACCGTGGCGAAGCGCTTCGGCTTGAGAATGGATGCCGCCGCCGGAAATACGCGCTTCCACTTCAAAACGGTTTAAAACGCCCATTTTATCAAGCGCGTCATGGGCAACCCGTTTCATTTCCAAAGTGGGAAAATATGCCGCATAATCTTTTCCGTTCACAATAATATTCTTGCCGCCTTCAATAATCCTGACTCTGGCAACCGAAGTTTTTCTTCTCCCCACGCCCTCAATATAATTTTTATCTTTTTCCTCAAGCGTTAGCGGGCGGACTTTTTTAGAAACCATTTTCTTTTTCCGGGTGGCGGTTTTTTTAAGTTTCGGTTTATTCGCCTTTTTTTTATCCACTTTTTCTTTTTTAGAATTTAAAGACGGCATTTTATTCTTCAAAAAATAAATTTTTAATCAATCTGGATTTTAATTTATTTTTTGGGAGCATCCCCAAAACCGCCTTTCTAAAAACTTCGCGGCCGTCTTTTGTTAAAACGTCTTTCATTTTAATCTTTTTTAAGCCGGAAGGATATCCGGAATAACGCTTATAAAATTTTTTTTCTATTTTTTCTTTTTTAAGATTAATTTCATTCACGTTTAAAATTTTAAGCCTTGTTTTCGGCACAAGATGCGGAGCAAAATCCGGACGATTTTTGCCGCGCAAAATCGCCGCCGCGGCCGAAGCGGCTCGTCCCAAACTTTTTCCTTTAACGTCTAATTTAAATTCCATCATACGAATTCTATCATTGCCATTCGGGCGTCGTCCTTTTTTCTTTTTTGCAATTTAACAATCCGCGTATATCCTCCCGGCCGTTCAAAATAGCGCGGAACGACTTCCGTAAAAATTTTTTTTGTTCCTTCTTTGCCAAGCAGGCGCGCCGCGCAACGGCGGCGATGGACCGTGTCTTTTTTTGATTTTGTGACCAAGTGTTCCACTAAAGGACGTAATTCTTTTGCTTTGGCCTCGGTGGTTTTCACGCGCTCATATTTTACCAAAGAACGAATAAGCCCTTTTAAAAGCGCTCGCCTTGTTTTCCGCACCGCTCCGAACTTTCTGCCTTTTTTCCGATGTCTCATAATTTATTCTTTAAGCGATAATCCTAAATTACCAAGCGATTTTTTGATTTCTTCAAGCGCTTTTTTGCCGAGACCTTCAATCTTTAATAAATTTTCTTCTTTCTTTTTAATTAAACTTCCTGTTGTTTTAATGCCCGATTTTTTGAGGGCGCCCGCGATGCGCGGAGAAAAATTCAGGTCTTCTATCTTTATCTTTTCCGGCTCTTCTTTTTTGGACGAAACAACATTTTTTGATTGCAATATCTCCTCAACCTCTCCCGTCTCCGATTCTTTCCAGCCGGAAATAGCTTTTAGCTGTCTTATTATTATATTTACCGCGCTCTCAAAGGCTTCTCTCGGAGAAATTGTTCCGTCAGTTTGCAATGAAATTCGCAAACGGTTAAAATCCGTCCGGTCGCCGACCCGCATATTTTCTACCTCATAGTTCACTCTTTTAATCGGCGTAAAAATCATATCAAGCACGATAGTTCCAATTTCAACTTTATCCTTTACATTCATTTCGCGAGGAATATAACCAACTCCTTTTATCGCCACCATTTCAACGTTAAACTTGCTGTTTTTTGAAGTTAAGGTCGCGATCGGCGCGTCTTTGTTGATAATCTCCACTTGAGAAGGAATTTTAATGTCTTTGGCGGTTAATTTTCTTTGTTTTTCCGCTTTCAAAGTCAGAATTTGAGGCTCGTCGGCGTGAATTTTCAAACGGATGTTTTTAAGGTTTAAAAGTATGTTGATAACATCTTCTTTCACTCCTTCAATCGTGGAAAATTCGTGTTCCACTCCGCTTATTTTAACCGTACTGATGGCCGCCCCCGGCAAAGAAGAGAGAAGAACCCTTCTTAAACTATTGCCCAAAGTGTGGCCATAACCAGGATATAATCCTTCAATTTCATAAACGGCTTTAAATTCAGTTTCTTCAATAATTTTTGGTTTAGATGGCAATACTATTTCCATTTTTTTTAGGTTTTAGGCTTTTCGCCCGTAACCAAGATTAACGTGAATAAAATTCTATTATCGCATTGATATTTATGCCGGAAAACGCCTCATTCGAGGGCTTGGTTAAAATTTTACATTCTTTTTTAGATTTATCAACAGTTAACCACGCCGGAGTCTCGCGTTTTTTTAAAAATAAATCAAGATTGCTGAAAATTCCTTTATTTAAACTTTGCGGGCGCAATTTTATTATATCCTCAAGCTTAACGCCGTAAGAAGGAATATTGACTTTTCGATTGTTGACTAAAATATGGCCATGACTGATTATTTGCCTGGCGATCGTGCGCGAAGGAGCAAAACCGCATCTAAAAACCGCGTTATCCAATCTTGATTCCAAAAATTCCGATAAAACTCTGCCGCTTTCAATTTTTCGCGCGATTGATTTGGCAACGTAATTGCTGAATTGTTTTTCGCGCAAACCATACATAAATTTTAGTTTCTGCTTTTCTCGCAACTGAAGGCCGTATTCTGACAATCTTCTTTTTCTTTGACCGGCTCGGCCATGGACTCCGGGCGGATAAGATTTTTTAACCAGCGCGCATTTGGGAGTAAAACAACGCTCCCCCTTCAAAAAGAGTTTTTCGCCCGCGCGTCTGCATTTTTTACATTTTAAATCAAGCATTATTTTAATTTTACACTCTCCTTGGTTTTTTCGGACGAGGCCCGTTATGAGGCAAAGGGGTGGCGTCTTTCACGTAAGAAATATCAAACCCCTTGAGGGCGAAAGACCTGATCGCCGATTCTCTTCCGGCGCCGATTCCTTTTACTATGACTCCAACCTTTCGCACGCCCATCATTTTAGCTTGTTCCGCGATCAATTCTGAAACTTTGGAAGCGGCGTAAGGAGTGCTTTTTCTCGTCCCCTTGAATCCCAGCGCTCCGGCCGAAGACCAAGTCAAAACATTCCCGCCGACATCCGTAAAAGAAACGAGCGTGTTATTGTAAGTGGCGCAAATGTGCAAAATTCCTTCGGCCACTTTTTTTTTCGGCGCCCGGCTTAAAGCTCTTGATTTTAACTCGCGATTAACGCCGCCGGCTGATTTTTTGATAATGCGTTTTTTACCCATAAAATAAAAATAAATAAAAACCGGAGAAAAAATAAACTACTTTATTTTTTCTCCATTTTTCTTCGGCCGCTGCCCATCGTTTTTCTGACGCCGCGCCGCGTCCGGGCGTTGGTTTTGGTGCGCTGCCCCCTTACCGGCAAATTTTTTTGATGCCTGGTTCCTCTGTAACAGCCGATCTCGCGCAGCCGTTTAATATTCATCGCCGTTATTCTGGCCAAATTACCGTCAACGAAAGGATCATTTTCAATTATTTTTCTCAACTCGTTAATCTCGGCCGAAGACAATTCAGCGGCCTTCTTTTCGGGGGGAATACCGGATTTGTTCAAAATTTGGTCGGCTTTAGCACTCCCTATACCATAAATATAAGTTAAAGCTGTTTTTATTTTCTTTTTTTCTGGAACTTCCGTTCCGGCAATTCTCATATTTATTAAAAAATTATCCTTAAATCAAATTAAAATTTGATCAGGCGAACAATTTGCGCAGCAAATTGTTCTAGCCTTGTCTTTGTTTATGTTTAGGATTTTTACAAATAACGCGAACACGCCCTTTCCGGCGAATTGTTTTGCAATTTTTACAAATTTTTTTAACTGAAGATTGAACTTTCATAATCGCTGAATAATCCTTCCTTTGGTTTCGTCATAAAGACTAATCTCAACCTTAACCGCGTCGCCGACCAGCACTTTGATATGATTCATTCTCATTTTCCCCGACAAATGAGCCATTACTTTCCCGCCGTCAATTTCAATCTTAAACACGGTATTAGGAAGAGCTTCCGCTACTGTCCCAACTTTTATGTTTTTATTCTGTTGTTCTTTCGCCATTTAAATACCTAAAATACTATAATAAAGCAGTCAAAAAGAAGAGTCAACTCCGTTAGAGGCTTCCAACACTTTTTCTATTTTTATTCTATCGGCGCTATTCGGAATCTTCCGCCACCACGAAGGCCAAAAAATAAGCTCGGCCCTTTCAATTTCATCATAAACATTGAATATTTCATTGAACGATTTTCCTCCCGTTAAAAGGTCGTTTTTCAACTCCGATTCGTTAAAATACCAAACCAAATGAACGTTATTTATTTTCAAAATAATTTCTCCTTTTTCAAAATCCCGGCCGACGATATTTTTATTAATTTGGTCAAAATTCGCCGCGGCCGCGCTGTTTATAAAATCAGCGCCCAAATAAGCCTTGGCAAGCGCTTTTGAAAAATATTCTTTTTTAACCAAAAAACCCCTGAAATTCGCGGTCAAGACCGTTTCTAAGTTCTCGCCTTTTTCTCCGGCCAAAGGCGCGAAAAGCGCTTCTTCGTAAGAAATTTCGTAAGCGCCTTCAAGCAAAATCAAATCTTCGGGAATCTGTTTTTTATATTCCCGCTTGATTTCTTCATCCAATTTATCTTTTAATAAATTTTCCGCTTCTTTCGCGTCTTTATCGGAAACTACCCGTATTGTTCCGATAAAACCCCCTTCCAGAGGAGTTTTTGATCGCGCGTAAAATTTGGAATAACGGGCCGCGCCTTTAAAACCGGGAATGGTAAAATCGGTCAAACCGATATTGTATTCTTCGCCGGGCTGATCGGCGATGATTTCCGCCTCAACGGAAGCGGGAATTATTTTCCCGTCCTTTATTTCGGCTCCGGGTACGGTAACTTGTTTGGAAATTCTGTAAATTTTTCCGTCGGGCGTCTCAAAACGAGTGCGTTTCACCAACACTTGATTTTCCGAGCTAAAGGCGTTGTAAATGACGATCCATCCGCCGGCTTTGCTTTTTACTTCTTCGTTTCCGGTTGTCGGCCGAAAATCCTTTTCCGTAATTTTAAAATTGATGGTTTCAACGGAAAAATCAAAAAGGCCGTCTTTATTGCCCTTTAAAACGGTTTCCGCTTTAAAAAATTCCTGATGAGGAGTGATTTTTAAGGTCAGCCGGGAGAACATTCTCAAAAACAACCAAAATCCTAAAATAATTAAAAACGCCGCAAGCGCAAAAACGGCTATTTTTTTCTTTTTAACGAAATTTCTAAAAAAATCTTTAAAAAAAAATGCTTCTGGCGGCCGGATTTTCTTAAAAATTCCGGCAAAACGGGGTACGGAAACAACTTCAATTTTTTTCGGTTCAACCCTCAAAATCATATCGCTCATATTTTTTTTTCGCGGAAAATCGGCATTTTCCGGGAAAAAAGTTTTATGATGTTTGCCAAACATGACGATTAAAAAATAACGTTAAAAATGAAACGACGATTTCTTTCTGATCTTTAAACGCCGATTCTTTTAAAAATTCATTTCCGAAAGCGGCCGGCATAAATGCCGAAACGGCCGGCGGAACGCCTCCCGCAAAAATATCCGATAATTCCGAAAAAGAAGCCGCGGCTGCGAACCGCTCCGGAAACGGCGCGGCGCTAAACACAAAAATCCTTTCCGGCAACGGCCCTTCAAACCGATAAAAATTATCCAAAATTTCCTTCAAAGATTTCTTCCATTCAAAAAACGCTTCTTTTAAAAGATTTTCCACTTTTAATTTTAAATCTTCAATCAACTCGTTTCGGTTATACATTTTTAAATAAGAAGACGCTTCCTCGGGAGCGATTTTTAAAGAAGAGGCCATCCGCCTGACTATAAAATTACCGCCCTTGGAAAATGATGAAATTTCCTTGATAAATCCGTTTTTTACGATCATTGTTTCCGTAATTTCTTCTCCGACGTCAATAATCAAAAAACTTTCCTCTCGGCCGAAGGTTTCGCGCATCTTTTCAAAAAGAATGAAAGAAGAACTATGAAAATGGACGTTGTCCACATCAAGATTTTCTCCGGCCATTCTTTTTATTTCCTTTATTAAATCCAAAAGGGCGACGCTGATGTAAGCGTATAATTCAGCGGTTTTTATTTTTTTATTTTTCAGATCGGACACCCGGTAGCCGTTAAGAAGCGATTTAAAAAAACAGCTTTCTAAAACCGTAAATTCGTCTTTTGAAATATAAAAATTTTCACCCAATTTTTCTTTTACGCTTCTAATCCCCATTTCCAATTGCTGGTTTAAAATTTCTTCGGTTAATTCAAAATCCTCTTGTTTTTTAATTCCGATAATCTTGGGTTGGGCAAAATACCAAGGAGAAGAAAGAGAAACAAACACGCCGTCAATTTTAGCCGAATTCAAATAACGGGAAGCGACGCTGAAGGACAGCGCGCTTTTGCGGACTTCTTTGAAAATTTCGGCCAAATTCCGCTTGATTTTTTTAAGCAAAACGGGAAAACTCGCCTCGGGCAAGATCGCGGCCGTATTTTTAAAAATTCGGATTATTTCCGGTTTGCCGTTTTTACGCGCCTTAAAAACAACCGCCCGGACGCTTGAAGCGTTCACATCAAGAGCCAAAAGCAATTTTGTTTTTGATTTTGATAAAAACATTTGATGTTTTTATTCTAACACGGCTTTTATCCGGCGCACACCCGCCGCGACCGCTTCTTCTTTCTTAATTTTAAAATGCCCGAGTTCTCCGGTGTTATTGACGTGAGGTCCGCCGCAAATTTCTTTGCTGAAACCGCCTATTTTATAAACTTTGACTTGATCGCCGTATTTACGTTCAAATATTCCCAGAGCGCCGGTTTTTTTCGCTTCTTCCACGCTCATTTCTTCAAAAGACACGGGCAGGGCTTCTTTTATTTTTTGATTGACGGTTTCTTCCACTTTTTGTTTTTCTTCTTCCGTCAGTTTTCGGGGATGGGAAAAATCAAAACGCAAACGTTCGGCCGTAATATTGCTTCCTTTCTGCGCCGCGTGTTGCCCCAAAATTTGGCGAAGCACCTGATGCAAAAGGTGGGTGGCCGTGTGATATTTTATTGACATCGCGTCCGTCCCCGCCAAGCCGCCTTTGAATTTTTTTTCCGCTCCCGCGCGCGAAATCTCCCGATGTTTTTCAAATTCTTTTTCAAAATCTTCGCGCGTTAAACTTTCAGCCCTGTCGCCTCCGATTTCTTTAATGATTTCATAAGGCAGGCCGAAACTCTGATAAAGATTGAAAGCGGCTTTCAAATCAATGATTTTCATTTTTTTTATTTTATTCAAGCCGGCCCGAAGAGTTCCGCTAAATTTTGCCCGCTCTTCGGCAAAAACCTTGCTGACAATTTTTAGATTCAATTCAGGATAAAAATCGCCGTATTCTTCAATAAGAGGCTCAAAAAAACTTGAAACGTTGATCTGATATTTTTCATAAACAACCAGCCGGCGAATCAACCGCCGCAACAAATAACCGGCTTCTTTGTTTGAGGGCCGGACGCCGTCGGAAATGAGAAAAACAATTCCCCTTAAATGGTCGGAAAAAATCCGCTTGGCGCGGATGTTCATCGCCGCCGGGAGTTTGGAAAAAACAAAATCAAACAAATCCGCGTCAAAAATGGTCAGCGCGCCCTGAACAACCATCGCCAGCCGCTCCAGCCCCATTCCCGTATCCACGCCGGCCGGCTCAAGAGGTTCTAATTTTTTCCCGGAATCGCCCGCCAAAAGCTCTTCGCGCGAACCGGAAAAGAAAAACTGATTGAAAACAATATTCCATATTTCAACGTCCTGCCCGCCGGCATTCTTGCAATAAATCTCGGTCGTAGGGCCGCAAGGGCCTTCTTTGCCGGTCGGCCCCCAAAAAGTTTCTTTTAATCCCTCTTCGCGGATATTTTTCACGCCCAAATCCTGCCAGATTTTCCGTGATTCTTCGTCTTTCGGCAAATTTTCCGATCCTTTAAAAATAGAAACATAAGATATCTCCAATCCCAATTCTTTAGCAATAAATTCGTAAGCAAAAGTAATCGCTTCTTTTTTGAGATAGCCGCCGAAAGAAAAATTTCCCATCATTTCAAAAAAAGTCAAATGCGTCTCATCTCCCACTTCGTCAATATCGGAAGTGCGAAAACATTTTT
Organism: Patescibacteria group bacterium; assembly: GCA_038064095.1. GTDB lineage: Bacteria > Patescibacteriota > Minisyncoccia > JACROR01 > JACROR01 > JACPLO01. Next base: position 20,647 of record JBBTTT010000047.1, read on the forward strand.
GGACAGAAACGGCGTTTTTAGATCCGAAATCTTTTTGAGCGTCCTTTTCGCCAAGATAATACGGCTTAAATTGCTGCATTCCCGCGGTGGTTAAAAGAACCGAGGAATCATCGGAAATAAGCGAAGAAGAAGCTGCGATTTTATGGTTTCCGCCCGCGGCTCCGCCGCGGCTAGAAAAAAAATCTAAAAATTTTTTGCGAATTTCCCGATGTTTCATCATTAAAATGATATCAAAAAGTGGCGCAAATAAAAAATTATTTTTGGCAATAATCGCAAAATCTCGTGCCGCGGCCGGCTTCGTGAATTTTTTTAATTATTCCTTTTTTACACCGCAAACACTTTTTGCCTTCACGCCGGTAAACTTTTAAATATTCCGCGAAATATCCCGGCCGGCCCTTAGCGTCAACGTAATCGCTGATTGAAGTGCCGCGGAACTTAATCGCTTTTTTCAAAATTTTTTTAACGGCCGCGAATAATCTCTTGATTTCCACGCTTTTTAACGATTCTATTTTCCTCGTTGGTTTCAACCTCGCCTCAAAAAGAGATTCATCGGCGTAAATATTGCCGACGCCGGCCGCTATTTTTTGATTTAAAAGAATCGCCTTGATCCGGCCTTTCTTCCGGCGAGCAAGCTGATTTTTAAAATAAGAAAAATTAAAATCTTCCGAAATCGCGTCCGGTCCGAAACTTTCTTTTATTATTTTTTCTTTTTCCATTTTATCGGCTATTTTAAGCCAGCCGAATTTACGAAGATCGTTGAAATAAAGGCGGCTTTGGCCGCTAAAATAAATGGTCGCTCTGTTAAATTTTTGCGGCGCCGCCGAAAGGCTATAAATCAATTGTCCCGTAAGTTTTAAATGCACCAATAAAAATTTTTTCCTCCGCTTAAGGTGAAAAATTAAAAGTTTTCCGATTCGTTCAATCGTTGTAAATTGATTTCCCGAAAGCGCCTTTTTAAGCGTTTGGATGTCCGGCTTGGCGATTTTTTTATCGCGGATCTCAACAGCGGCAATTTTTTTGCCGATGATTTTTTTGAAAAGATCGCGCCTGATCGTTTCCACTTCGGGCAATTCCGGCATATCTTCTATTTTAATTTATTTTGGCCGGACATCAGGTATTCATAAGCGGAAAGGGCGGCTTTTATCGCGTCGCCGGCGGAAACGTTGTTTTGCTTGTATTTGACGTCCGTAACGTCTCCGGCCGCGAAAATCCCCGGCTGGCTGGTGGCGCCGGTCCGATGATCAATCATTACTTCTTTCCATTCATTAATTTTTACCAGCCCTTCCGCGATTTTAGAATTAGGTTCCGCACCGATTTCCACGAACACGCCGTCAAGTTTCAATTCTTTTTCCTCGCCGCTTTTCAAATCAACGTATTTGAGACCACTGACGAATTTATCCCCCAAGATTTCTTTGGTATCGGCGTTAAAAATTATTTCCGCTTTTGAAGAAACTTTAATTTGTTCCTGGATAACGGGGTCGCCTTTTATTTTTTCAGAACGGATCAAAAGATAAATTTTTCCGGCGTACGGCAAAAGATCCACCACGGCTTCCAAGCCGGCGTTGCCGCCGCCGATTACCGCCGCGATTTTATCTTTAAAAAGCGGCGCGTCGCAAATGGAACAATAAGCCACGCCTTTTCCCGAAAATTTTTCCTCTCCCGGAACGCCCAGTTTTCGGCGGCGGGAACCGGAAGCCAGAATAATCGTTCTTGTTCCGTAAACATTTTTTTCTTCCGTTTCAACCGCAAAACCGCTGTCGCTTTTTTTAATTTGTTTGACGCGCTGTCCGAATTTTATTTCTATTGTTTCGTGCGCCGCGGCGTGATCTTTCAATTTTTTCGCCAGTTCCGCGCCGGAAATGTTTTTTTCGCCGATCCAGTTCTGGATTTCATCGGAAACCGCGGACTGACCGCCGAAAATATCGGTTAAAAGCAGGGTTTTTAATTTTTTCCGGCCGGCATAAACCGCCGCCGCGGCTCCGGCCGGCCCCCCGCCGATAATAATTAAATCATACATATAATTCAAAAAAAATTATTTTAAAGCCGCTTGAATTAAAATTTCAAATTGAGAAAATGGTAGAGCGCCGACTAATTCTTGGCCGTTGACGAAAGAAGTCGGCGTGCCGTCAACTTTTAAAAGATTTTTTGCTTGTTCGGTATTATTTTTTACCGCTTCTTCGTATTTTTTTGAATCAAAACAAGCGTTAAAATCAGCCTCGTTCAAACCGATTTCTTTGGCGAATTTCTTAAGATTGGCCGGAGAAAACGCCCCGTTATTCTCGCCAGCCTGATGTGAGAATAAATAATCATGATAGTCCCAAAATTTCCCCTGTTCTCCGGCGCAGCGCGCCGCCGCGGCGGCGTCAACCGATTCTTTGCCCAAAAAAGCAAAATCGCGATAAATAAATTTTGCTTTTCCTTCTTTAACATACGTTTCTTTCAGCCGGCCGAGAGTATCGCTAAAAAAACGGCCGCAAAAAGGGCATTGAAAATCGCCGAATTCCACGATGGCCACCGGCGCCGCCGGATTGCCTAAAATAAAATCATCTTCCCGCGCCGCCAAAAAATCGCTCGCTTCCTGATAATTCGCAAAATCCGCGGCTGGCGATTCTTTGCCCGGAGATTCGGTCTCAAAGTTTATATAAATCACGGCTAAAGCAATAAGAAAACCTGCCGCTACGATAGAGGCAGGCACAAAATAAGGCGACTTGTTTTTAATTTCATATTCCATATTAGTATATTATCTTTCTTTCCAACCGGGATCAGTAATAAGTATGTTTACGATAACATTATCATAACGGTCTCCTTTAGTCGGACTGCCGCCCTTTAAATTCACCGCGTAATTGCCTTTCGGCGTGTTCGGTTTGACGCAAACGTCAAAAATTGAACCGCTTTCATAATAACCGCTGGCCAGAGGATTTCGGCTGAAATTATAGCCGCTGGGATAGGTGCGTCCGGCTCCGATATAAAGATAATTGTTTAATCCTCCCCAATCCGTTATTGATAAAGACACATTCTCATTGAATCCTCCAAACGGCAAAACCGTAATGGTGGAAGTGTTATTGCCGGCATCAGAAGAACAGGTTTCCTCTTCTTCATCAAGAATCTTAATTCCGACCGGAGGATCAGCTGAAACACTGAAAGATTTAACCGAAAGAAGCTCTTCTTCTTCTTCGCCTCCTCCGGAAACAACATTTATGACAATGTTGTCAGAAACTTCTTCTCCCGCTCCGGTACAAGTTAAAGCGTAAGTAATGGTTTGAGCCGGAAAAATAACATAAGAATCATTGGTCGCTAAATTAAGATTATTCCAATTTTGATCCAATGGAACGCTGGTTTTGGAACAGCTTTCAAGAGCCACGTTCGCGATATCCCAAGTCAGCGTCGCTTCCCCGCCCGCGCTGATATTTATGGAATCAATGGAGCCGTTGGCGCGCAGTTCCGCGAATGGCGCGTCAGTTTTGATATAAACACCGCCGCCGGTCAAAGAAGTTCCGAAATTTATCCAGCCTACTGCCAGATCAGACCAGGCATAACCTTCAAATTTACCGGTAGCCAAATCCACAGAAACGCCGTAATCTGGACCGGAACCGGACAAACTGACCCAGCCATCCCAACCGCCGCAAGCGGTCGGATCCGGATTATACCGGCAGGAAATCACTCTGGCCCAACCGTTGATATCTCCGGTCTCGGGATTAAAAGCCGCCCGGCAGCTTCCCGAAGGACAATTGCTGACATCATTGGCTTCAAAACTTATCCAGCCGATATTGTCGGACCAGGCAAAACCTCTGAAATAACCGGCGCTGTCTATTTCAACTTTATAATTAGAAATAACGCAAGAATTGTTGTTGGTGCAATTAAAACTTATCCAACCGATGTTATCCGACCAAGCATATCCGGAAAGAGGAATAGGATAATCAACGGCGTCTACCGGCAGAGTCGCTAACAGCAAAAACCCGAACGTCAAAAAGCTGAAATAAATAAGTGATTTTTTTTGTTTAAAAAACATTTTAAAAATTTCTATCTCTTCGTTTTCGCGCGATTAAATTAATATTAATTAACAATTACCTCCAGAAGTAATAGAAATACTTCCATCACTTGGATTATAGGGACCATGTTGCCAACAAGTATTAGGCCCATTACCCGCCGGGCTCCAACAATGTGTTTTACAAGTATTTGGATTGGTATTCCAAGGAAGAGCCCAAGTAGACCCTCCTGATTGACAAAAACAAAAATAAGCAGTTCCGGTAACCGCGCCGCTTGAAGAAAATGGCCCGACGCTGCCGGCGCTGCCGGCGCTTCCAGCGCTGTTCGCGTATCCGGCAGTACTGGCGCTACCAGCAGTACTGGCGCTTCCAGCGCTGCCAGTAATATTTATACCCCAAGTTCCATTGGCATTGGAACCGTTCACATTGGCATATTTTGAAGATATTGATGCGCCACCCTCATAAAGGCTTCCGCTGACGTTCATATTGCCGCCTTGAACGTCAAGCTTATAAGCCGGATTAGCAGTCCCAATACCGACATTCTCAACAAAATAAGCGTCGCCGAAAGAAGTAAAAGCGCCGACCCCCAGGGCGCCATCTTTGTTCTGCGGAGTGATACCGACATTAACGGGCGCGCTGACATTGTTGTTCGGCGGAGTAGCGCTGGGTCCGGTCCAGGCTAAAACGACGTTTAAAATAAAAACCGCGAAAAAGCTGGCAATGATGACGCTCAAGACCGGGGGAATATTTTTTTTGAATAAATTGATTTTTGGCATATTTATTTTATTATTTGATAATAGTTTTATGCTCTAAACTAATTTGCCATATCAATCAGGAATGAGCCGCCCGGCAAACGGAATAA